>JANOZQ010000140.1:0-3134 GCA_031429555.1 Sphingomonas sp.
GACGGGTCCGCTGATCGTGTTTACCGGACAGATGGATTATGCGCCGAATATTGAAGCGGTTACTTCGTTTGCAGCGCGAGCGCTCCCCGAAATCCGGACCGCAATTCCCGATGTGACATTTGCCATTGTCGGGCGGGCACCGACGTCTGCGGTAAGGGCACTGGCGGGACCGTCCGTCATCGTAACTGGCGAAGTCGAGGACACGCGGCCCTGGCTGGCAGCGGCGGCGCTTGTGGTGGCCCCGTTACGGATTGCGCGCGGGGTTCAGAACAAAATTCTTGAAGCGATGGCAATGGGCAAGGCCTGTGTCGTTTCATCGGGCGCTGCAAAGGGCATTGATGCCGTTGACCGGCGGGAACTCATGGTCGCGGATGAGCCGTCGGAGACAATCATATCATTGTTGCGCGATCCAGTCCGAGCCGGTGAGATCGGGGCTGCGGCCCGCAAAAGGATGGCAGAATCCTATAGTTGGGACGCACAGCTGGCACCGCTGGCCGGGTTTGTCGGGCGGTGACGGTCGCGCCCGGATGGCGGGTTCATGGCAGCGCGCTGTTGATCGTAATTTTCGCGATCCTGTGCCTGTTTGCGCGCGATGCCGGTGCGATGGCGTGGCAGTGGTGGAACAGCTCGACCTATGGACACTGCCTGTTCATCCTGCCGCTGGTCGGCTGGTTGGTCTGGCAGCGGCGGCATGAGGTTGCCCAAGTCGAGCCGCGCGCCTGGTTGCCGGGTCTCGCCCTGCTTGGTGTGGCAGCGTTTGGCTGGTTGATCGGTGAAGCGGCGGGTGTTTCTGTCATCCGCCATGCCGCGCTGGTGGGGATGGTTCAGGCCGCGATTTTGACGATCCTCGGTCCAGCTGCACTGAGATCGCTTTTGTTTCCGGTGTTCTACCTCATCTTCCTGATCCCGGTGGGCGACGAAATTGTCCCTGCTATGCAGACGTTGACCGCGAAAATGACGATGGTGCTTCTCGATCTGGCCAATGTCCCCGCACAACTGGATGGCGTGTTTATCACGACGCCAACGGGCTGGTTCGAAGTTGCTGAAGCCTGCGCCGGGGTCAAGTTTCTCGTTGCGATGATCGCTTATGGATCGCTGGTCGCGAATGTGTGTTTCCGAAGCTGGCGACGTCGGACTGGTTTCATGCTCCTGTGTGTAGTTGCGCCGATCGTGGCGAATGGCATCCGCGCATTTGGAACGATCTATGCTGCGCATCTGACATCGGTCGAGGCTGCAACAGGATTTGACCACCTCGTTTACGGCTGGTTCTTTTTTGCTTTTGTCATGCTGGTCGTGATGGGCGTCTCGTGGCGGTTTTTTGACCGTCGGATCGGGGATAAATGGCTGGATACTGTTCCTGTTGTTGTTGGCCGGATACGTTCGGTGCCTGTAATAGCGCTAGCCGTGGTCGGTATTGTTCTGCTGCCCCTGCTGTGGAACGGCACAGTCATCGCGGCATCACGGCATCCGTTGCCATACGCAGTGACGTTGCCCGAAGTGCCCGGCTGGACCCGTGTGTCGAGAGTGGACGGCTATCCATGGGTGCCGCGTTTTGATGGCGCGGACCACAAATTGCTGGGGCGTTATCGCAATGCGCAGGGGCAGACCGTTGACCTTGCCGTCGCACTTTATGGCTGGCAGGCGGAGGGGCGGAAGATTGTGGGGTTTGCGCAAGGCGCGATTGATCCGGAGAGCAAATGGTCATGGTCGTCGAATGCGCCCGCGCCGAACGGTGGCAAGGGACAGCGGATGCTTGCGCCCGGCAAAATCGAGCGCGAGGCGTTGACCTTTTATGTACTTGGCGAAAGCGCTACGGGCGATGCCATGACAGTCAAGTTGCGGACATTGCAGGCGAGGTTGCTCGGCGGCGATCAGGAAGCAGCGGTTGTCATAGTGTCTTGCGAAGGGGCAAATCGTTCCGCGATTGACGATTTTTTGAAAGCATTCGGACCTGTCGATACCCGCACCAAGCGGCTGCTCGCCACGGCGCGAGGGCAATAGGGCGCATGTGCGGCATTGCCGGAATTTTCCATATAGAGACAGCCAAACCGGTCGATCCGGCGCGCATCCGGAGCATGACAGACGCACAGGCACACCGGGGGCCGGATGGCTCCGGAGTTTGGACCGCGCAGGGCGTGGGGCTGGGTCACCGGCGACTGTCGATCATCGACCTTGGTGGCGGTGCACAGCCGATGGCGAGTGCCGACGGCCGGATCGTCGTCACCTACAATGGCGAGATTTATAACTTCCATGAGGTGCGCCGCGAACTGGAGGGAAAAGGCGCGGTCTTTTTCACCAACAGCGACACCGAAGTGCTCATCCACGGCTGGCGCGCGTGGGGGCCGGAACTGCTGACGCGGCTGAACGGCATGTTCGCGTTTGCGTTGTATGATGATGGGGCGAAATCGCTTTTGCTGGCGCGCGACCGGTTGGGTGTGAAGCCGCTGCATTACACGCGGCTAACGGATGGCAGTGTTGCTTTTGCGTCGGAATTGAAAGGATTGCTCGCCAATCCAGCGGTCCGTCGGGAGGTGAACCCGACAGCAATCGAAGACTATTTTGCTTACGGGTATGTGCCAGACGACACGTGTTTGGTTGCCGGGATCGAGAAGGTGCCGGCCGGGTCCTATCTCCTGATCAAACGCGGGCAGGGGATGCCCAAGCCCGTCATATGGTGGGATGTTGATTTTTCGCGGCGGGCCTCGGGCTCGCGGATGACTCTGGTTGCCGAGATGCAGCAACGGCTGCGCGCGGCGGTGACGTCGCGGATGGTCGCCGACGTGCCGCTTGGCGCATTCCTGTCGGGTGGTGTCGATTCATCGGCTGTTGTCGCATTGATGGCCGAGGCGAGCACGCATCCGGTGCAAACTTGTTCAATCGGGTTCGACCGCGCGGATCATGACGAGACGCGCTATGCCGCGATGATTGCCGAGCAATTCGCGACCGATCACCGGACACGGACCGTGGCGTCGGATGATTTTGCTGCCATCGATACGCTGGTGACGGCGTTCGACGAACCGTTTGCCGATGCGTCTGCACTGCCGACGTGGCGGGTGTGTCAGCTGGCGCGTGAAACGGTGACCGTGGCGCTTTCGGGGGATGGCGCGGATGAAGTGTTTGCGGGGTATCGCCGC
>JANOZQ010000141.1:0-3271 GCA_031429555.1 Sphingomonas sp.
ATGCTCGGCAGAGGACGTCACCGATCCCAGCATCACATCCGAATGCCCAGCAATATATTTAGTGCAGGCGATAATCGACAGGTCAACGCCCATCGAGGCGGTCGGCAAATAGAGCGGCGTCGCCCACGTATTGTCGATCAGCGTGACCAGCCCGTGCTTTTTCGCAACCGTGACGATGGCAGGGACGTCCTGCACTTCGAAAGTCAGGCTGCCCGGTGATTCCATAAAGATTGCGCGGGTTGCGGGTATGATCAAAGCCTCGATGCCCGCGCCGATCTGCGGATCATAATAGGTCGTCGCGACACCACGCTTGGCCAGGTAATCATCGCAAAGACGCCGCGTGGGGTCATAAGCGCTGTCCACCATCAGCAAGTGATCGCCGGGATGGAGCACGCTGAGCAGGGCCCCCGCGACCGCTGCCGCGCCCGACGGATAAAGCATTGTTCCCGCTGCGCTTGGATCAAGTGCGGTCAGCGCTTCGGCCAGTGCCCATTGCGTTGGGGTGCCACGCCGCCCGTAAAACCAGTTGCCGTCGGCATTGGTTTTGATGCCCGCTTTCAGCGCGGCGGTGTCGTCATAAAGGATTGTCGACGCGCGCCAGACCGGCGGGTTGACGACTTTGCCGTCGCCCGTCCATTCTTTGCGGCGGCCGCCCTGAACGACTGTGGTCGCCAGGCGCTTTTTATCCGTCACGCCGCCCCGATTTCCTTGGGCGTGTCCTTGTCAGCACCCCATTCGCTCCACGATCCGTCGTAGACCGCGACCTTGTCATTGCCGAGCAAATGCGCGCCAAAGGCAATGGCGGTTGCCGTCACGCCCGATCCGCAGGTCGCGGCAATCGGCGCGTCAACATCGACACCGGCATCTTTGAATGCAGACCGCAAAGCATCACCAGTTTTCCATGTGCCATCGGCATCGAACAGGCCACTCATCGGCAGATTCTTGGCGCCCGGCATGTGCCCTGGATTGACGCCCAGCCGCGGTTCGGCCTCGCGTCCTTCGAACCGGCCAGCCCCGCGCGCATCGACAATCTGTTCGGCTTTGCTGTTGAGCAACGCCAGCATCTGGTCTTTGGTGCGGATGTGGCTCGCGTCTTTCCAGACCGTGAAGTGGCGATGGCGCAGCACTTCCTTGCCCGCCTTTACCTCCCGACCTTCGGCTTTCCATTTGGCGAGACCACCGTCGAGAATGGCAATCTGGTGCGCGCCGAACAAGCGCAGCATCCACCATGCGCGTGCGGCGGTTTTCACATCCGAATCATCGTAAAGGACAATGCGGCTGCCATCGCCGAGGCCCAGCGATTGCATCCGGCTTGCGAACTTTTCAGCGGCCGGCAGCATCATCGGCAGGTCTGTCGTCGTATCCACAACCCCACCAAGGTCCATGAAAACCGCGCCCGGAATGTGCGCCGTTTCATATTCTGCTGCTGCATCGCGCGCATCTAGATGCCAGCTTGCGTCAACAACGCGAAGGTCGGACGCCCCCAATTCCTTAGCCAGCCATTCAGTTGAAACCAACGCGTCCATAAAGGCACTCCAATCCCTGCTTCTAACAGCCCCTTAGTGTGCCGTTCCACAATCGTCGAGTAACCTGCCACAGCGCTCGGCACATAAAAAAAGACGCGCGCCCGTTTCCGGACGCGCGCCTCTTATTTTTACGCCGTTGCTCAGCAGCAAGCGCCGCCCATGCAGCACGCTGCACCAACCGCACAGCAGGTATCAACGACCCCCTGAATGGTCGCCGGTGCAGCTGCATAGGCACTCGACGCCGTCATTGCGGCCAGTGCAGCGAGCGATTTCATTATATTCGTCATGATAATCTCCAATTAGAAAAAATGTGAATGCGTCATCGCGTGTCTCATCGCGGCGGCGGCGCGACCGGACGAACCGACCTGCCGGTTAGCGGCAGTGGCAAAAACGCGGGCGGACTGCCGATCATCGGCAAAACCGGTATTGGCGCAACCGGTGTCTCGACGCCAAGGACACAGCACATTGCACAACCGGAGATTATTGCCCCTTGACTGTCAGGACAGGCATCACAGGATTTTGCACATGCGTTCGTCATCGCCGCCGCAGAGCTTATCGACATTGGCAAAACAGCAATCGCCAACGCGAACATTGTCATAATGCCCAAGCATCGAAACGTCGCAAACTGAAACCACCGCCGCATCATTGATTGGTCATACCATCTTTAAAATCTTCAGTCGATATACGCGCCGATCGCTGAACAAGTTACGCGTTACCCCCGTCGAGACTGTCGAGAAATTCTGCTGCCGATGCGCGTAGCGCGACTTTGGTTTCGTCCGCCATCTTCGCCCAGTTGCGGTATGGCATGGCGAGGCGGACATTTTTGCCGAGCTTGTCCTCGTTGCGTGCCAGGAAATCCCAATAGAGCGCGTTGAAGGGGCAAGCATCGGGGCCGGTGCGCTGCTTCACGTCATAGCGGCAATGCCCGCAATAGTCGGACATCCGGTCGATATACGCACCCGACGATGCATAGGGTTTGGACCCCAGCAAACCGCCATCGCCGAACTGGCTCATGCCAAGCACGTTAGGCAGTTCGACCCATTCATAGGCGTCGGCATAAACTTCGAGGTACCAGGTCGCGACGGCCTTGGGGTCCGAACCGATCAGCATCGCGAAGTTGCCCGTGATCATCAGCCGCTGGATGTGGTGCGCGTAAGCCAAGTCGATGGTCTGACCGATGGCCTGGCTCAGGCATTTCATCTTCGTGTCGCCGGTCCAGTAAAAGTCGGGAAGCGGGCGGTGCGCGTTCAGGAAATTGCGCTCGATGTAATCAGGCCCCTCGTGCCAATAAATGCCGCGGATATATTCGCGCCAGCCGATGATCTGGCGGATGAACCCTTCAGCGGCGTTGATCGGCACGCGGCCTGCGCGATATTCGGACTCGACGGCGCGACACACTTCAAGCGCGTCGAGCAGGCCATTGTTGAGGTATGGTGAGACGAGCGCGTGCCAGAGCAGCGGCTGATCCGTCACCATCGCATCCTGAAAATCACCGAATTGCGCGAGGGCTACGTCAATGAAACGGGTCAGCGCATGAAGCGCATCATCGCGGGTCACCGCCAGCCCGAAATGGTCGAGACTGCCGATGTGATCGGCGAACCGCGCCGCGACCATGTCGATGACATCCTGCGTGACCGCATCGGGCGGATAATGCGGCGCAGCGGGCACGAACAGATTATTCCCCGCAGGCTTGCGGTTTTCCTTGTCGAAATTCCATTCGCCGCCAGCGGGCTTGTCGCCATCCA
>JANOZQ010000142.1:0-2384 GCA_031429555.1 Sphingomonas sp.
GTGGAGCCTGCTCAGCGCGGGCATCTACGGTGCGCCTGCGGGCATTGTCGCGTGGGGCTGGCAGCATCACGGCTGGACCCGGGTTTATTCAAATCTGACTGATTACCCACTCTGGTATCTCCCCGTCAGCGTCCTGCTCTATCTGCTCGCGCACGACACATGGTTTTACTGGACGCACCGATGGATGCACCGGCCCAAGCCGTTCAAAATCGCCCATGCGGTCCACCATGCCAGCCGCCCGCCGACGGCATGGGCCGCCATGTCGTTCCATCCGTGGGAAGCGATCACCGGCGCGGTCGTCATCCCGGCGCTGGTCTTCGCAATCCCCATTCATGTCGGCGCATTGGGGGTTGTTCTGACCGTGATGACGGTTATGGGCGTCACCAATCACATGGGGTGGGAGCTGTTTTCCAAGGGCATCGTTAACGGCCCGTTAGGGAATTGGCTCATAACAGCATCCCATCATCAACGTCATCACGCTGAATATAGGTGCAATTATGGGCTCTACTTCCGCCACTGGGATTATGTTTGCGGCACCGACAAGGGCCTTGGCCGCTTTGACGATATTCGCCGGGATGACGGGGGCCATCGCACCGGGATCGCTTGACGCAGGTATCCACGGTTTCCGCAGCCAAAAGGGTCAGGTCATGGCCTGCCTGACAACCAAACCGCAGAATTTCCCCAATTGTCAGGATGATCCGAACGCGCGCCGCATGACTGTGCCGACGCGCTTTGCGGGCATGTTGCAGTTCGATAACCTGCCCAGCGGCGCTTATGCCCTCGCCCTGATTCATGACGAAAACGGCAATGGCAAGCTCGACACGATGATGGGCATCCCCAAGGAAGGTTTCGGTTTTTCAAAGAACCCCGTCATCCGCTTCGGCCCGCCCAGTTTCAAGTCAGCCGAAGTTGCCATTACGGGCGGACGGTCGGACGAAAGTGTGAAGATCAAATATCTGTTCTAGGGACGGCGGAACCCCTGATCGTGTCGGACAGTTATCGTCCAGTCGTTTAGGGAGTATATCGTGCGTCTCACACTTGGTTTGCTTTGCCTTCTGGCGCTCAATGCCCCTGCCTTTGCACAAGATGCGGACACACAGCCGACCCGGCCCGTGGTTAACCGTGACCGCCTGACGCTGGGTCTCGCCGTTGCAGTGTCGCCGTCTTACGAAGGGTCGGACAATTACCGGTTGAGCCCCGCCGGCCTTGTCCAGGGGCAGGTCTCGGGGTTCAGCTTTGCTGCGCGCGGCACCAATCTGTTTGTGGACCTGCTCCGTGAAGCGCCGGGTAGCAAGATTGACTTCGTCGCGGGGCCGGTCGTCCAGCTTCGTCTCGAACGCAACGGCAATATCCGCGACCCGCAAGTCGCCGCGCTCGGCAAGATCAAGCCCGCGCTCGAACTCGGCGGCTATGTCGGCATCGGCAAATCAGGTGTGATCAATCCGTTCGACAAGCTCCAGTTCGACGTCAGCTATCGTGCCGACGTCAGCGGCATTCACAACAGCGCGCTCACATCACCCACGATCAGCTATGTGACACCACTTTCACGCCGCACGCTGGCGTTGCTCGCGATCTCGGCTGAACATGTCGGCCGCAAATATGGTCAGACCTATTTTGACGTGCCGGTCACCGGAAACGCCAGCGGTCTTGCGCCTTATGGCGTCACAGGTGCGGGCTGGAAAAGCGCAGGCGGCAACCTCCTGCTCGTCCAGTCGCTTGGTCCCGACATCCGCAAGGGATGGAGCGTTTTCGCGTTCGGCGGCTACTCCAAACTCCTCGGCCAATATGCCCGCAGCCCCATTGTCCGCGATGCCGGGTCGGCGGACCAGTTTATCGGTTTCACGGGTCTGGCGTATAGTTTTTAACATTGCGCATAGTCGAAGCAAGTAACAAACAAGTAATAGTCGATATTGTAACGGTTATGTAACGAATGATTGTGTTTGTTATTGACTCAAATGGCGACTCGTGATCTATAGTCGTCAGGATCGCTCCAAAACACCTAACATCAATGTAAGTAACATGCCGCCGCAGCGTTGATGCTGTTGACGAAGAATGTTCTTTTGCGTCGTGTCAATCATATTTGACTCGATAATATGGGAGTTTGACATGGCAGGTAGTAAACAAAAGGAGCCTAGTGCTTCAACCCTTACTGGCGAGCATGGCACAGGCGAACCGTGCGACGAAACGTGCTGGTTTCGGTCATCTGACGACGTTCGGCACGGCTTCATCCGCGGAATCGAGAAATTCGACGCCAAGCCGGTAACCTATAACGTGATTGACGGCGTTGCGATTTTTGAGGGCGACATTGCACTCGGCACGCCCGATCATGTCGACGCCATTACTTCGTCTGTGAACAACGAAACGACCAGCGAAGCCATCAGCCT
>JANOZQ010000143.1:0-3560 GCA_031429555.1 Sphingomonas sp.
GGATCAGTAAAGTCGGGCGATTCGACCATATTGTCCTGCTTGTCACCGCGCAGGCCGTGCTGCGGGCCAAATGCTGCCGTAATGTTCAGGCCGCTGGCAATCAGCGCATCGAGCGAATGCGTCAGGTTTTCGGTGACCGACGCGGGATGGGCGAGGAGGGCGACGCGTCTCCCCTCCAACGATTTGCGTAATTCTGCATCGCCGAGCAGCCGGTCGATCCCGAATTTTATCATGCGTCGATCCTCAGTGCGCGGCAGACAGCGCTGTGAAATTCAGGTTTGCCATCCTGAAACGCAAGCGCCCAGAAGCGATTGACCCCGTCGGCATCCTCGATGATCGCATTCAGTGCAACCGACGCGGGCTCGGGCAGGTCAGATTCGATATGCGCTTCAAGGCGCAGCGTATCCGCCGTCACGGCAACGTCGATTTCGGTTTTCGCGGGGGCATTGCGCATACCTTCGCGGAAATCATCGAAGTCGTAGCAAGCCCAGCGCGATGACGGCGATAGGTTGAACTCGCGATAGAATGTCCCGCCTGCGGGTTGCCAGAAAATCTCAAAACAGGTGGTTTGCCAGAGGTCATCACAACGACCGCGATCCGCCTGCGGAGCTGGCATCTTGATCCGCGCCACGTCTCCCGTAGCTATAAACAGCGCCCGGCACCCCGTCGGCGTCGCTTCGATTTCGGCATCGATCCGGACAATTGACCCGGACGCGCACTGCGGGTGGAGAACAAGCGGGTTCATGGCTGGCGGGCATAGAGCCAAGCGCCGCCCTTCGACAAGACTGTCCCAATCGGTTTAGGGGAGCGCGCATGGCCTACGAATCAGATCTCCTCCGCCTGCTCGATACACGCGGCTATATCCACCAGATGACCGATGCGACGGGCCTCGATGCACTCGCGCAGACGACGGTCATCCCCGGATATATCGGCTTCGATGCCACCGCGCCGTCGCTCCACGTCGGAAGCCTTGTCCAGATCATGATGCTGCGTCGCCTGCAACAAGCGGGGCACAAGCCGATTGTCCTGATGGGTGGCGGTACCACAAAAGTCGGTGACCCGTCGGGCAAAGACGAGTCGCGTAAGCTGCTGACCGATGCCGACATTGCTGCCAACATTGCCAGCATCCGTCGTGTCTTCGAACGGTTCCTGACGTTCGGGGACGGGCCGACCGATGCGGTCATGGTCAACAATGCCGACTGGCTCGACGCGCTCGAATATATCCCGTTTCTGCGTGACGTCGGCAAACATTTCACGATCAACCGGATGCTGACGTTTGATTCTGTCAAGCTGCGGCTTGAGCGCGAACAACCGCTCACGTTCCTCGAATTCAATTACATGATCCTGCAAGCCTATGATTTTCTTGAACTGTCACGCCGCTCGGCATGTCGCCTGCAAATGGGCGGTAGCGACCAGTGGGGGAATATCGTCAACGGCATCGAGCTGACGCGGCGCATCGACAGCACGCAGATGTTCGGGCTCACGACTCCGCTCATTACGACGGCGGATGGCGGCAAGATGGGCAAGACCGCGGCAGGCGCAGTCTGGCTCAACGAGGATGCGCTGCGGCCTTATGATTACTGGACGTTCTGGCGGAACACGCAGGGGGGCGACGTCGGTAAATTCCTGCGGCTGTTTACCGACCTGCCGCTCGACGAAATCGCAAGGCTGGAAGCGTTGCAAGGCGAGGAAGAGAATGACGCCAAGAAAATCCTCGCTGACGCCGCGACGGCGCTCGCACATGGTGATCAGGTCAAGGGCGACGCCCTGCCGACCATCGTTCACGATGCCGTGAGCGTTGTCGATGCCCTGATCAACCTGGAGTTCGTTGCCTCAAAAGGCGAAGCGCGACGGCTGATCGCCGGTGGCGGCGTTCGTATCGACGGCGAGAAGATTTCCGAAGACCAGATTATCGCAACGGGCGCCGAGCCGATCCGCGTTTCGGCCGGTAAAAAACTCCACGGCCTGGTCATACGGTAAGCAAGGATTTAACCGTTCCTCTTTACCCGCGCGACGCAAAGCACGCGCATAACAGCGGCATGGCAGCAACCGCACGCGATATGACCACCCAGATGCTCGATACCGAGCGGCGCAAGCGTAACCGCGCTTCGGTGGCGCTGGACACACTGATGTGTGACCGCGAAAACAACAGTTTCGGGGTGCAAATCCTGAACCTGTCGAACGGCGGCTTAATGGCCATCACCGAAGCACCCTTGTGCGAACGCGATCCCGTCCGCGTCGATTTGCCGACGATCGGCTGGATTCGTGCCACCGTCGTCTGGGTGCTGGCTGACCGTGTCGGCGTTCAGTTCCGCGATCCGATTGATCCTGACGAACTGGCGGTATTTTGCAAACTGTTCGGTTAGCCCGAACGCAAAAGCGCCACGGCTGAGTCACGCTCGAACAAATAGAGCGCCGTTCGCGCTGCTTGTCCGCGCGGGCCATCCAATCCACCGTCGCGATCGACCAGCAAGCGCGCATCATCGGTCGCGACGGGGCTGAACTCGTGGACCTGTTCAGCGGTCGCAAGCCGGAAGCGTGCTTCGCCCGATTGCTTGGTGCCGAGCACTTCGCCGCCGCCGCGCAACCGCAAGTCCTCCTCGGCAATGCGAAACCCGTCATTGGTTTCGCGCATCAGGGCGAGGCGAGCGCGCGCGGTTTCGCTCAAGCCATTCCCACGCAGGAGTAGGCAGACTGACTTTTCAGCGCCCCGCCCAACCCGCCCGCGCAGCTGATGCAACTGTGCAAGACCGAAACGTTCGGCATCCTCGACCATGATGAGCGAGGCATTGGGCACATCGACCCCGACTTCGATCACTGTCGTTGCAACGAGCACCTTCAGCGCCCCGCCTGCAAAAGCCTCCATCACGGCGTCTTTCTCCGGTCCCTTCATGCGACCATGGACAAGGCCGATGACGTCGCCGAAGCGCAATTTGAGCGAGGCCGCCCGTGCTTCGGCGGCTGCCCTGTCAGCCATTTCGTTTTCCTCGACCAAAGGGCATACCCAGAACGCCTGTTTCCCTGAGGCAATGTGCCGCTCCAGCCCCGCAACCACTTCATCGATCCGCTCGACCGAAATCACCCGCGTCTCAACCGGCGTTCGTCCGGGCGGCATCTCGTCGATCCGGCTGACGTCCATTTCGCCATAGTTGGTCAGCGTCAACGTGCGCGGGATCGGCGTTGCGGTCATTGCCAGCAGATGCGGCGGGGTGTCCGCTTTGCTTGTCAGGAGGAGCCGTTGCGAGACGCCGAAACGATGCTGTTCGTCGATCACGGCGAGGCCAAGGCGTTTATAGGTCACCGCCTCCTGAAAAATGGCATGCGTGCCGATCAGGATGTCGATGCTGCCGTCGGCGAGGCCCATCAGGGTTGCCTCACGCACGCGCCCCTTGTCACGCCCCGTCAGGATCGCAATGCGAACATCAACCCCGGCGAGCAAGCGCGACAGGCTGTCGAAATGCTGGCGCGCGAGGATTTCAGTCGGCGCGAGCAAGGCGCCCTGCGCGCCCGCCTCAACCGCAATGAGAAGCGCATGGAGCGCGACCAGTGTTTTGCCCGAA
>JANOZQ010000144.1:0-6558 GCA_031429555.1 Sphingomonas sp.
TAACGACTGGATGGCGCAGGACTTGGCCGACATACTTAATGTCGGCGTGGAGCGGCCAAAGTTTGTGGAAACAACAGCACTCGGCGCGGCAATGCTCGCGGGCGTGGGGGCAGGGCTTTACGCATCGCTGGCCGATGCTGCTGTGATGCGTGGGGCCATCGAACGGTTCACGCCCATGATGGACATAGAGACACGGACAAAGCGGCTTAACGGTTGGGCCGATGCGTTGGCGCGAGTGCTATGACGCTGCACGAGGATTTTCTCGCTCGCCTGACCGTAATGCCTGTGGTCGCGATCCTGCGCGGGGTTCAGCCTGATGAAGTTGAAGGCATTGCCGGGGCGATCATTGCAGCAGGCGTGACGATCATCGAAGTCCCGCTGAATTCGCCTGATCCCTTTGCGTCAATCGAGCGGATGGCCAAACGATTTGCGGGACAAGCAATCGTCGGAGCGGGCACAGTGTTGTCGGTCACTGATGTCGAGCGCTGCGCGGCGGCGGGCGCGCAGCTGATTGTGTCACCCAATATGCAGCCCGATGTGATCAAGGCCACTATTGCGGCAGGGATGCTGTCCGCCCCCGGTTGCCTGACACCGACCGAAGCCTTTGCCGCGCTCGATGCGGGTGCGCACGCTGTGAAACTGTTTCCCGGTGAGTTGGTGACTCCAGCGGTCGTGAAAGCGATGCGTGCCGTGTTGCCCAAGTCGGCGACAGTGCTGGTCGTCGGCGGCGTGACTGTGGAAAATGCAGCGGCATTCCGCGCTGCCGGCGCAGACGGCTTCGGCGTTGGCGGGTCGATCTACCGCGTGGGCACAACGGCGGCGGAGGCGGGGGCCAACGCAGCCGCATTTACGGCCGCTCTCGCTCGCTAAGCTACGCCGCCAAAATCGTCGCGGAGACTTCTTCCATTGATCCGGCGACCAACAACGAATCGCCGCCGACGAGGCCGACTTTCGTCTGGTTATTTTCGTCATCGCGCAGGTATGCGATATTCGACGCAACAACCATGTAGTTGCCACCCCAAGACTTGAGCAAAACGAATTTCATATTGGTGTCTCCTGACACCTGTTGCCCTAGACCTGCGACATCTTCGTTTGATTAACGCCGCGTGCAAATCGATTCGGGCAGGCCGGTCACGTCGGTTTGAAAGACGAACAACGCGCCCGCCAGCGGCTGGTCGGCCAGCTGTTCGGGCGTCAGGCCTTCGCGCGCGGTGGTAACCATCAATTGATCGAGGTCGGGCCCACCGAAGGCGGGGCAACTGGGCTGGCTGACCGGCAGTTTGATGCGGCGTTCGATGCTGCCGTCGGGGCGGTAGCGGACAACTTCACCGCTGCCCCATTGCGCGTTCCACAGATGGTCTTCGGCGTCGATGCAGCTGCCGTCGGGATAACGGTCGCCAGTTGTGGTCGCAAACGCCTCCGGTTCGCCGACGGGGCCGACTTCGGCATCAACCTTATAGCGCCGGATGATCTGGCGCACAGTGTCGGTGAAATACATCAACGTGCCGTCACGGCTCCAGCACAAGCTGTTGGGGATGATGATGTCGTCGAAGAATGGGGTTGCTTGGCCGTCGCCGTCGTAACGCCACAGGCTGCCGTGCGGGCGGCCCTTGGTTTCGACCATGCTGCCCGCCCAGAAAGTGCCGGTGCGGTCGACACGGCCATCGTTCATGCGGAGGTGGGCGTGGTCTGATGTGACGGGCCCGAGCATTTCGAACGCGCCGGTTGCGGGTGTGTATGACGAGAAACCATGCTCGAACGCGCCGATATAGCTTCACGGCGTATCGGTCAGAGATATGCTTCCAAGGCGTTGGGGGAGGGTGAAACTAACCGGCTCGCTGCCCGCCTGCCATTGCCAGAATCGGGAGGACTGGACATCGGTCCAGACGGCGATTTGCATCCGCGCATCCCAAAGCACACCTTCACCGAGGGTGTTACTGACGTCGAGAATATGCGGCGGTGTCATCCAAAAATCTCCCGATAGGCATGTGTCAGACCTGCCAATACGGCATCGCGCCCGTTAATCTGCCGCGACGGGATGCCGAACTTGGCGAGCGCGCTCGCGTAAAGCGCAGTCAGCGTAGGCGACCCGATCAGCGTTACCGACCGCATCGCACCGTGCAGTGCGAGCGCCGAACGCACATCGGAACCGATGCACAGCCCGGCAAGAAAACTGTCGGCGGACCCAGCGTCCAGCATGTTGGCGGCCTGACGGCTGCGCACTGTGAACAGCATCGTTTCCAATCCGAAGGCGCTGTTTCTGACCGCCGCCACGCCACGCGCGAATTCAGCATCGGGCCCGGCATCGGGCGCGCGTTTGGGGTTGAGCAGAATCGAATGACGTCCAAGCACATCGAGCAACTCGCCTGTCATCGTGCTGTGGAAAGCCGTGATCGCGCCATCCTCTACGACCGCCCATTTGCAATGTGTTCCGGGCAGGCAGACGACGCCGCTGCCGCCCCCGATTCCGCCGAAAATCTCGGTCTCCTCGCTGCGCATGACGTCGGGAAAGCCATCCGCGCGCATTGTTTGCACGCCCGCGATCAGCGCAAACTGCCACCCTCTCGCCGCGAACCGAATGGCATTGGCGAACACCATATCGGTCGTCGCGGGTGTCGGCACATAGGGCGCGAGACGCCAGCCAATGTTCGCCCCGACGGTTCCCGCCATGACAACCGGGACTTGCGGCCAGTCTGCCAATGCGTCGAAACACGCTGCCTCGATTGCTGCCGGACCGTCGAGGCGCGATATGCCCGGGCCGCTGTGCTCCTCGATCACGGCACCGTCGTCATCAACGAGCATGAACCGCGCGTTGCTTGTGCCCCAGTCAGCGCCGACGAATGCCGCTGTCATCAGACGCGACCTGCGTCGATAATGAACTGCTGGCCCGTGATCATCTTGCTATCATCGGCGGCAAGGAACAGCGCGAGACTTGCGACATCGGACGGGAAGATACGGTCGGGGATCGCGACCTGTTTCAACCACTCGGCCTCGGCTTCGGGCGTCAGCCATTTTTCAAGTTGCCGTTCGGTCACGACCCAGCCGGGCAAGATGCTGTTCACGCGGATATGATCGACGCCATATTGCCGCGCGAGCGCTTTGGTCATCCCGAGCAACCCTGCCTTCGCAGTCACATAACCGGGCATCCCCTCGGGACCGAGCTGCGCGGTAATTGAGCTGAAATTGATGATCGAGCCAGTGCCCCGCGCCTGCATCAACGGGATGACGGCCTGGCTGGCAAAAAACGCCGCGTCGAGGTTTACCGCCATGCAGCGCCGCCAATAATCCTCGGTAACGGCCAATGGATCGTGGCGCGTGTCGTTGGCAACATTATTGAGGAGGACGTCAATGCGGCCAATTGTAGCGATTGCGCTTTTCAATGCAGCCACATCGGTGACGTCGACATGGGTAAAGTCAGCGCCTGTTTCGGCGGCCAGCGCTGTGCCCGATATGTCGTCGAGATCAATGAAACTGACGCGGGCGTTCTGCACAACAAATGCCCGCACGAGTTCTGCGCCAATGCCGGTTGCGCCGCCGGTGATGAAAACCTGCTTTCCGGACAGGCTCGGATAGGTCGCATGCATCAAAGCCGTCCCCGCATCATGATCGCGTCACGTTCGTCGCGCTCTCTATGCAGCTGCGTTAGGGTGATCGTGGGAGCGAGCCAAGGCAATAGTGATCGGGCAAAGGCCTGCTTCGTTACCAGCCGCCCCAAGGCAGATTTAACTCAAGGCGTGAGCGCGTCAGGCAAAGACATTTTCATTTTGAAGCAGGCGCGCGATGGCGGGTCGGCAGGAGCCGCAGTTTGTCCCGGCGTTCAGTGCGTTACCGACGGCTGCAACGCTCGTCAGAGTCTGCGCGGCAATAGTTTCGATGATCGTGGTCAGGCCGACATCGAAGCAGACACAGACGATAGGGCCGCGATCGGGAGCGGGTGCAGCGGAGCGTCCGGCGAGCACTTCGTTGGGCGCGGCGTCGCTGCCGCCGAGTTGCGCAACGAGCCAGTCGCGCGACGGCAATCCGCCGCTGTGCGAGACGAATAAGGCGGCATCGAGCCGACCATCTGACAGCACCGCAGAGCGCACTCTGCCGCGCTTGGGGTCGCTCATTTCGAGCTGGTCTCCGGCGGGGAGCAGGCGCGAAAGGGGCGTCGTTTCGCCATTCCCGGCAATTTCGACGAGCCAGCCCTGCGCGCAGCGCACCCGCGTCCAGTATTCGCAATCCGGCAGCGCGGGCAGGGCGGTCGTCACCAGAAACCCGGTCCAGTCGGGTTGCCATGGCGATATGCTGACTGGCGTATTCTTGAATCCCGGCTGGCCCGAGTGTGGATCACGGTCTGGTCCCGGCAACAAACCCGTCCGTCCGCCGCCGCTGGTCTGGTCGGTCCAGTGGATCGGGACGAACAAGTCCTGCCGTCGTTGATTGGGGGTGCTGGCAACGCGGTAGATGCTGTGGCCGTGCGCGGTCTCGACCTTCGCCAGCCCGCCGTCGGAGAGGTCGAAGCGCTGGACGGTATCGGGGTGCACCTCGACCAGCGGTTCGCGCCGGTGCTGCGACAATTTGGGTGACAGGCCGGTACGCGTCATTGTGTGCCACTGGTCGCGGTAGCGCCCGGTGTTCAGCCGCAGCGCTAACTGGAGCGTGCTGTCGGCGCGCGGGGTGTCGATGACGGGGACGAGGTTTGCTTTGCCGTTGGGCGTCGGGAAGGGGCGCTTAGCGAACGGCGAAACACCGCCCCATTGAGTCGGCTCCAATGCATCGTAATCCGCCGGGGCGTCGATGCTTAGCAACCGGCTGCCGCCATTCTCGAACCGCGTCTGCGCGGCAAACTCATGGAAAATCGTTGCCGCATTGGGGTAGTCGAATGCCTTACCCCATCCCATCCGCTTCGCGACTTCGGCAATGATCCACCAATCGGGTTTCGCGTCGGCGGGCGCATCCAGAAATCCGCGCTGGCGCGAAATGCGCCGTTCGGAATTGGTGACGGTGCCGTCCTTCTCGCCCCAGCCGAGCGCGGGCAGTCGCACCTGCGCGTAACGCCCGGTATCGGTGTCGGCGATGCAGTCCGACACCACGACAAAGGGGCAGTTGGCGAGAGCTGCTCGCGCCCTGTTGACGTCGGGCATCGATACAGCGGGATTGGTCGCCATGACCCACACTGCCTGGATCCGTCCGTCACCGATTGCTTCGAACATCTCGACGGCTTTCAGGCCGGGCCCAGAGCAGATCGTCGGCGACTTCCAAAATCGCTGTGCGCGGTCGCGTTCGACTTCACTGAATCCCATATGCGCGGCGAGCATCGAGGCCATCCCGCCAACTTCTCGTCCACCCATTGCGTTCGGTTGACCGGTAATGCTGAATGGCCCCGCGCCGGGCTTGCCGATCCGCCCGGTGGCCAGATGGACGTTGATGATCGAATTCGCCTTGTCGGTGCCGCTGGTTGACTGGTTTACCCCCTGGCTGAACAGCGTGACGGTGCGCGGGTGGTCGATGAACAAGTCATAGAATGCCTGAAGATCGGCAGGGGATATGTCACAGGTCTCGGCAACGTCTTCCTCACCAAGGCTTTCCCAGAAATCCTCGGGCATGTTGAGATTTGACGTGTCGCAGCTTTCGCGCATTGCCCGTAGCAAGCCGTTGAACAGCATGACATCGCTGTCAGGTGCAATCGCAAGGTGCAGGTCGGCGCGCTCGGCCGTCTCCGTCCGGCGCGGGTCGATGACAACCAGTTTGGTGCCGCGTTTCTCGCGCGCCGCTTCGATCTGCTGCCAGATAACGGGGTGGCACCAGGCGGTGTTCGACCCGACCAGCACGATCAGGTCGGCTTCGTCGAGGTCGCTGTAGCTGCACGGCATGATGTCCTCGCCGAACGCGCGGACGTGCGCCGCAACCGCGCTCGCCATGCATAGCCGTGAATTGGTGTCGATGTTGCCGCTGCCGATGAACCCCTTCATCAGCTTGTTGGCGACATAATAATCCTCGGTCAGCAATTGGCCGGAGACGTAGAAGGCAATACTGTCGGGTCCATGTTCGGCGATCGTTTTGGCGAAGCGACTGGCGACCAGGTCTAGCGCCTCATCCCAGCTGACCCTCGCCGAACCGATCATAGGGTGTAGAAGGCGCCCTTCGAGACTTATGGTTTCGCCGAGGTGGGTGCCTTTGGAACAGAGTTTGCCATAGTTTGCGGGGTGATCAGGATCGCCTTTGATCCCGGCCGTGCGCTCGCCGGTCGGCGTGGCGATGATCCCGCAGCCGACCCCGCAATAAGCACAGGTGGTTTTAACCGACACTCGAGCCGACACTGGCAAGGGCCTCGGCACGCCCGATCAATATCCGCCCGCCATCGATCTTGACCGGGATGACGGGGACGCAGCCTTGGTCTTCGCCCAGTGCCTTCCCCGTCACCAGCGAAATTCGCCAATTGTGCAGCGGACAGGTCACCGTGGTGTCGTGAACGATCCCCTGCGACAATGGCCCGGCCTTGTGCGGGCATTTGTTGACCAGCGCGTACACGTCGCCATTGGCTGTGTGGAAGATCGCGATCTCGTCCCCGCCGCG
>JANOZQ010000145.1:0-2359 GCA_031429555.1 Sphingomonas sp.
CTGAAAGATTTCGAAGACGGCAAATCCTATGATGGCGATTATGACCATGACCTGCTGAAATTGCAGGACCGTCTTGCGCGTATCCAGATTGCCTATGTCATCCACAAGCAATCGGCGATCATCGCGTTCGAAGGCTGGGACGCGAGCGGCAAGGGCGGCACGATCTCTCGGATGACCGGGCAATGGGATCCGCGCTATTATGAAGTCTGGCCCATTGCCGCACCGACCGAGGAAGAGAGCGAACGCCATTTCCTGTGGCGCTTCTGGAAACGGCTTCCCGCGAAAAGCGAAATCAACGTGTTTGACCGCACCTGGTATGGGCGTGTTCTCGTTGAGCGCGTCGAGGGTTATTGCACCGAAAAGGACTGGAAACGCGCGTTCGACGAAATCAACGAATTCGAGGCGCAGCAGAAGGACAACGGCGTTACGCTCGTCAAAATATTCCTCCACATCACGCAAACCGAACAGGATGAACGGTATCAGCACCGCCTGAACGATCCGTGGAAACGATGGAAAACGGGCAAGGATGATTACCGCAACCGCGCGCGCCGTGATGATTATCTGAAAGCCTATTCGGATATGTTCGAACGCACTGATACCCGATGGGCGCCGTGGCGCGTTATCGACGGGAATAACAAGAAATCAGCGCGGATCGCGGCGCTTACCTATATTGCCGACCGGTTGGAAGCGGGTGTCTCGATGACGCCACTTGAAGCCGATCCGGAAGTCGTGGCGTTGGCCGAGGCCGCTTTCGGCAAGAACTAAGCGCGGAGCAGTGTGAGCTTCGCCTTGCCGTGAATGCGTTCGACATCGACGTCGAACCCTTCAACGATGATCATTTCTTTTTTGGTTGTCTCGACGCTTGCAAGCGCGCCGGGTGCAACCCAGCCGAGGCGTAGCAGACGTTCAAGGGCCACGATGCCCGCGCCACTTTCATAGGGCGGATCGAGCAGGATGAGATCATAGGGCGCGGGCGCTGGACCGAGCGCCATCACCGATTGTGCGCGGACATCGGCGCCTGTTGCGCCCAGCTTTGTGATGTTGGTGCGCAGGCAATCGAGTGCGGCGCTATCCTGCTCGACGAAAGTGCAACTTGCCGCGCCGCGCGACAGCGCCTCAAGACCAAGTGCGCCAGAACCGGCAAACAAGTCGAGCACGCGCAAACCTTCGAAGCTGCCGAGGCGGCTGGTCAGCATCGAGAAGAGTGCCTCGCGCGTCCGGTCGGCAGTGGGACGAGTCGTGTCGCCCTTTGGCGCTATGATCGGTCGTCCGCGGTAGAGCCCCGAAATGATCCGCATTTACTTTGGTCTTCCGCCACGCGTGGGCGCACCGGGGCGGGTCGGTTTCTTGGGGCCATCATACCAATGTTTGCGCTTGGCTGGCGCTGCTGCCGTTTTCTCCGCCGCTTCGCGCTCGAGTTTCGGCGCGTAGTTGGCCGCGCGGGCGCGGCGGGGGGAAAGTGCCGGTTCAGCAGCTTTGGTCGGTACACGCGTCGCGGGCGCAGGGCGAGGACGCGGCGCATCATCACGACGTCGCGGCTCACGACCCACAGGCTGTGTCGGGTTGCGGTCGAATGAAACGGTTTTCATCCCCTTCATGTTCTTCATGAATTCAACAACAATATTCTGCTTGATCTCGTCGACCGCGCCGCTGGGCATATCGGCAAGCGGGAAGGGGCCATAAGCCGTGCGGATCAGGCGGCTGACTTGCAGGCCGAGATGTTCGAGCACGCGGCGGACTTCGCGGTTCTTGCCTTCGGTCAGCGTCATTTCGATCCACTGGTTCGTGCCGGTACGCCGTTCGAGATTGGCATTGATGCTGCCATAGCGGACGCCTTCAACTTCAACGCCTTCGATCAGATCTTCGAGTTGCGTCTGGCTGATCGGGCCATAGGTGCGCGCGCGATAGGTGCGCGGGATGCCCGTGCTCGGCAGTTCGAGCAGGCGTTTGAGTTCGCCGTCGTTGGTAAGGAGCAACAGCCCCTCGGTATTGAGATCGAGGCGACCGACGGGGACGACGCGCGGCAGTTCCTTGGGAAGCTTGTCATAAATCGTCGGGCGGCCGGTAAAATCGCGTTCGGCGACCAATAGTCCCGTAGGCTTGTTGTAACGGAATAGCCGCGCGGTTTCAGGTGGCGCGACGGGCTTGCCGTCGACGGTAATGCCTTTGAGTGATTTCAATATCGTCGCGGGTGTCTCCAGCGCGACACCGTTGAGCGCGATCCGCCGGTCCTCGATCATGCGCTCGATTTCGCGGCGGCTGGCGACGCCGGCGCGGGCGAGGAGCTTGGCGATGCGATCGCCTTCGCGAGGATCGGACTTTTCGGGTGGCTTCATCCCTGTCCGATACGCGCCTCGAC
>JANOZQ010000146.1:0-4081 GCA_031429555.1 Sphingomonas sp.
CTGTGGCGCAGAAGTCACAGCCAAGCATTTACCATAGCTTGACCTTGAATAGATCACATGCCAGCCAGTCTAAATGGGGCTGGGATCGCGCATATTAGTTGGTGCTGCTGTGATCGCGACGCATCCCGCCTTTGCACAGAAGACCGACAACAATGCCGTCACCGCTGCCGAGGATGCATTTGGTAAAAGCGTTGGTGACCAATCGATCGGGATCTACAACGATTCGAGTGTGCGGGGCTTTTCGCCGATCGATGCCGGTAACGTCCGCGTCGAAGGTCTTTATTTCGACCTTCAGGGTAATCTGAACAGCCGTTTGGTCAGCGGATCGAGCGTGCGCGTCGGCATCTCGGCACAGGGCTATAATTTTCCCGCGCCCACAGGCGTTATTGATTACAACCTTGCCAAACCAGGTGACAAGCTGCTGACATCGGTGCAGCTGACGCAGGGGCCGTGGAAAGGCATCTCGGGCGAGATCGATCTGCAAATTCCGATTGACGGCGACAGGCTGGGCATCGCGGCGGGCGTCGACCGGATGCACGCTGGCACGCAATATGGCACCATCGATGACAGCATTTCGGCGGCAGTTTCGCTTCGCTATGCCCCGCGAAAGGGCGTCGAGATAATCCCCTTCTGGAGCACGACACGCGACTGGAGCTTCGAAACGCTGCCGACGATCTTCACGGGCGGGCTCACGCTTCCGAAGCGCGCGCCGCGCAATGTATTTACCGGGCAACCGTGGGCGCAATATTCGGGTGTGCAGTCAAATTATGGCATTGTTGCACGCGCCGATCCGCTTGGCTTTGACGTGCGGTTGGGCGTGTTTCGGTCAAACTACCGTATCGATGGCGATGCTGCCGATCTGTTGAGCCGGACGCTTGCCGACGGCACGGTCGGGCGACGGCGCGTCGTGATTTCGTCCGGTGATACTGGGGCGTCAACATCGGGCGAATTGCGGATCGTGCGGAGTTTTACCGAAGGCACGCGCCGTCATACTGTCACGGCATCATTCCGCGCGCGCGGACAGGACCGCAGTTATGGCGGCGAATTTACCGAAATGCTTGGCACAAGCCGCAGCGATGTTCCCGATGTCCGTCCGCGACCCAATCCGGTTTTCGGGGCCAAAACCCGTGACAAGGTGACGCAAACGACCTTTGGCCTGTCCTATGAAGGCAAATGGCTCAACGTCGGCGAGCTGACGGTTGGTGTGCAGAAGACACGCTATACGAAATCAGTCGTCGATCCCGCACCGGCACCGGCGATCCCGGTGACGCGTGATGCGCCAACGCTGTTCAGTGCAGCAGGTGCGCTTTATATCACGCCGCAGCTTGCCGCTTACGGTGGCTATACGCGCGGTCTGGAAGAAGCGCCCGTTGCACCCAGTGACGCTTCGAATTTCAATGAAGCGCCACCGGCAATCCGGACCGTGCAAAAGGACGCGGGCCTGCGCTGGAAAATCGGTAAATCGGTCACGGCAGTTGCGGGTGTATTCGATGTGTCCAAGCCTTTTTTCAACACCACGGTGACAAATTTGCGGTTTCGTCAGCTCGGGAATGTCCGCCATCGCGGCGCAGAGTTTTCGGTAACGGGGAGAATTGCACCGGGGCTGAACATGGTTTTGGGCAATCTACTCATCGATCAAAAGCTGTCGGATGGACAGCGTCCCATTGGTGCGACAGCGCGCAAGACCATCCTCAGCCTGAATTACCGCCTGCCCAAACATCCGGCGCTGTCGCTCGATTATTATTTCGAATCGACAAGCAGCCGGACTGCGAATGCAACGGGAACGCTACGCATTCCGCCGCGCGCGATCGTCAATCTTGGCGCGCGCTATCGGTTGAAAGTGTCCGACCGCCCGGTGCTGGTCCGCGCGCTGGTCAGCAATGTGACGAACACATTCGGCTGGAACGTCGGCGAGAGCGGTGGCTTTACCCCCAATGGCACCCGCCGGTTCACGCTCAGCCTGTCGACCGACATTTGACGCTTTGTGCGCTGCGGCAATCCCGCTAAAGCTGCCGTATGAGTGAACTCGCTTCCGCTTCGCAAATCCGAATGTCGTTCGTTCGCTGGGCACTCGTCACGGTTCCGGCGATTGTTTTTCTGGGATTCCTGTCAGGCCGCGTATCGAATTCGGGATTCGGCAATCCCTGGTACGATGCACTGGTCAAGCCTGCGATCCAGCCCCCGGGATGGGCATTCGGGGCGGCGTGGACCGTCCTGTATGTCATGCTCGGCCTTGCGCTGGCGTTGGTCCTCAACGCACGCGGCAACCGTTTTCGTGGCTATGCACTTGCCCTGTTTGCTGTCGCTTTCGTGTCGAACCTTGCATGGTCCCCGCTGTTTTTTGCCGCGCATCAGGTTTTTGCAGCGTTCTTCCTGATCCTGTTTATGCTCGCTTTTGCGATTGCAACGACCATCGCGTTCGGTCGGGTGCGGACAGCAGCCGCGTGGCTAATGGTGCCCTATATCCTCTGGCTGTGCTTTGCGGGTATCCTCAACTGGCAAACGCACGTGCTTAATCCAGATGCCGAGACCCTTGCACCGGCGCGCCCGGTTACCCAGATTGATATTTGACGAAAACGGGAGTCCCTTGATGCAGACCGACAACAAGATTTTCGACGACCTGGCCAAGTTCGTGAACGGTGCCGCCGGAACCATCGCCGGCATGAGCCGCGAAGCCGAAGCGTCTGCGCGGTCAAAGGCCAAGGACTGGATCGGCGGTCTCGATTTTGTCAGCCGCGAGGAATTCGAAGCGCTCAAAGCCATGGCAGTCGCAGCGCGCGACGAAGTCGACGCGCTCAAAGCGCGGCTTGACGCGATGGACGCAAAACCCAAGGCCAAACCCAAGGCTTGACGGTTTATCCACAGATTTGTCGCGGCGACGCTTGCGACTTTGCCGCACCCGCGCCACGCGGTAAGCCATGAGAGTGGTCCAGATCGACGATGATGGCGGCGTTGCTGCGCCGATTGACATGCTCGAGGCATGGTTCGAGGCGCATGGCTGGTCGAACGAGCGCGTTGGCGATGAGGAAATCGTTGCCTCGACACAAGGAGCGTGGGGCAGCTACGAACTGCGCGGTGTCTGGCGCGATGATGACAATGTCCTGCAATTCCTCGGTTTTCCCGACATCACTGTCTCGGGGCATCAAATGGCGGCTGTTTATGAAACGATCGGTTTGGTCAACGAACAGCTTTGGCTTGGCCATTTCGAGTTGTGGGCAACGCCCGGTACGGTTCTGTTCCGTCATGCAGTATTGCTTAATGGTGACGAGCCCGGGCTGTCACTTGATCAGGCGGAAACGTTGATTGAAGCAGCGGTCGACGAGCTCGACCGCTTTTATCCCGTCTTCCAGTTCGTCCTGTGGGGCGGCAAATCACCCAAGGATGCGATTGCCGCCGCGATGGTCGAAACGCGCGGGGAAGCGTGAATACGCTCTGGCTGATTGGCTGTGGCAACATGGCCGGCGCGATGTTGTCGCGCTGGCTGGACGTGGGCATGGATCCGACGCGCGTGACGGTGATCGATCCCGCATCGACCCGCAGCGATGTCCGTGTGCTGAGTGCAGTACCCGATGAAGCGCCGCCGACAATGCTCATGCTGGGCGTGAAGCCGCAAATGCTGGGTGAGGTCGCGCCGGGGCTTCAGTCAGCAACAGCGGGGACATTACTGCTGTCGATTCTCGCAGGCACGACAACCGCGACGCTGAAGCATCTGTTCCCGGCGGCGCGCGGTGTTGCGCGGATCATGCCCAATCTGCCGGTCGCGATTGGTAAAGGGGCGATAGCGCTTCATGTGGTCGCCGACGTCGAGGATCACAACGCGGTGACCAATTTGATGGCGCCGCTCGGCCTCGTTGAATGGATTGCCGATGAAGCGCATTTCGATGCGGTCACTGCGCTCAGCGGATCAGGCCCGGCATTTGTTTATCGGTTTATTGATGCACTGGCGCAGGGCGGCGCTGCGCTGGGTTTGCCCGTCGACCAAGCCGCACGGCTGGCGCTGGCCACCGTCGAGGGCGCCGGATTGCTTGCAGCAGGTAGCAATGTGTCGCCTAGCGAGCTTGCAAACCGTGTTGCGAGCAAA
>JANOZQ010000147.1:0-6292 GCA_031429555.1 Sphingomonas sp.
CGAATTGCTGTCGGGCGTCCATGCGACGGTCGCGGGTGTGCTGGCGGCGATGGCCGTGCCGATCAAGAATACGCCCGGCGCGCCGGATGATACTGATTCGACGTTGCACCGGATGGAACATGGCCTGCACCCGTGGGTGGCGTTCGGCATCGTGCCGATCTTCGGTTTTGCCAATGCCGGGGTCGCGCTGGGCGGCGGCGTGTCGGCGGTTGCGCCATTGCCGCTCGCGATTGCTTTGGGCCTGTTCGTCGGCAAGCAAGTCGGCGTGTTCGGCAGCGTCTGGCTCGCCGTGAAAGCAGGCATTGCCTCGCGTCCCACCAAAGCAAGCTGGGCGCAAATCTATGGCGTGTCGCTGCTCTGCGGGATTGGCTTTACGATGAGCTTGTTCATTGGTGGCCTTGCGTTTCCGGCCCAGCCTGAGGCCGACGCAGTCAAGATCGGCGTGCTGATGGGGTCGTTGCTCAGCGCCGTGGCGGGCGTCATGGTTTTGAGGTTCGTAGGCGGACGCAAAACGCCAACTATTTCGCCAGCCAGTCCTTAACGCGCGCGGCTATGGCGGCAAAGGCTTGGGCCTGTGGTCCCTCGCCCGCTGCCGGAGGCTGCCCTGCATCGGATGCCGTGCGGATGGCAATGTCGAGCGGGATGCGGCCGAGGAAGGGGCGGTCCATCGCTGTGGCGGCCGCTTCGGCCCCGCCGTTACCGAAGGGGTCGCTTGCTTCGCCGCAGTGCGGGCAAAGGTAACCCGCCATATTCTCGACGATGCCGATGATGGGCACGCCCGACTGGTCGAACAGGTCAATGGCGCGGGTCGCGTCGATCAGCGCGAGATCCTGCGGGGTCGAGACGATGACGGCACCTGCCGGTTTGTGTTTCGCGATCATCGACAGCTGTACGTCGCCCGTGCCGGGGGGCAGATCGACGATCAGGATGTCAATGTCGCCCCAATCGGCATCGATCAGCTGGTTGAGCGCATTCCCCGCCATCGGTCCACGCCATGCGACGGCTTGGCCGGGTTTGACGAGGTGACCAATCGACAGCATCGGAATGCCCCATGCGGTCGGCACAGGATCGAGCTTTTTGTCCTTCGCTGTCGGGCGCATGCCTTCGGTGTTCATCAGGCGGGGTTGCGAGGGGCCGTAAATGTCGGCGTCGATCAGGCCGATTTTCAGGCCTGCGCGAGACAAGGCGATGGCGAGATTGGCCGCGAGCGTCGATTTGCCGACACCGCCTTTGCCGCTGCCGACCGCGATCAGGCGGCGACCGGTGCGCTCGGCGGTCAGCGCAATGCGGACGGTTTGGACGCCGGGGACCGCCAGCAATGCGGCCTCCACATCGGACTGAAGCGCATCACGGGCGGTTGCATCGAGACCCGACACATCAAGAATCAAACTTGCACGCCCGTCGGCAAAGCGTGGCGGCGCGGCACGCCCCTTGGCAGCGGGAACAGTGTCGATGGCAGCAACGAGCAACGAAATTTCGGTCATAAATACGCCATAGACGCGCCGAATACGGATCGCCCACTGTAAATCCGCAAAACCGCTCTTATAAAGGTGAGATGGAAACACAGCGCGGGTGGCGTGGGCTGATTGCCACGCTGAATGAAAATGGTCCTTGGGGCGGCGGCGGACGCAGTGGCGGTTCGGGCGGCGGTAGCGGCGGCGGCGATGGTTCGGGCGGCGGCAAAGGCGGTGGCCCGCGAAATCCGTGGAGCTTTCCACCAAGCGGCGGTGGCAAAGGCAATGGCGGTCGGGGTGCGTCCGCGCTCGACCAATTGCTGGGGCAGGCCAAGGGCAAGTTCGGCGGCGATCTCCCGACGGGAACGCCGAAGATCTGGAGCTATGCGATCCTTGGGCTTTTGGTCGCCTGGATTGCCTTTACCAGCGGTCATTTCGTCGATCCGCAGGAACGCGGCGTTGTGACGCGGCTCGGCAAATATTCACATACACTTGATCCCGGCTTCACGATGACTCTCCCTGCGCCGATTGACCGCGTGCAGATTGTCGATGTCCAGAACATCCGCAATGTCGACATTCCAAACGGTGCGGGCGAAAAGCTTGTCCTCACGGGCGACAAGAATGTCATCGATCTCGATTATTCCGTTCGCTGGAACATCAAGGATCCCGAGCTTTATCTGTTCCAGCTTGCGCAGCCGGATCAGACTATCGAAGCCGTTGCGGAAAGCGCGATGCGTGCCGCAGTTGCCAACGTCTCGCTGAATGACGCCATCGGTTCGGGCCGGACCGGCATCGAAGCCGAAGTGACGCAACGGATGCAGGCGCTTCTCGACAAGTACCGGTCGGGCGTGAAAATCCAGGGTGTCGCGATCAAGCGCGCCGACCCGCCGGAAGCCGTCAACGACGCTTTCAAGGAAGTCAGCGCGGCACAGCAGGCCGCGCAGACCAGTGTCAATCAGGCGAATGCCTATGCCCAGCAGATTGTTGCAAAAGCACAGGGTGAGGCCGCTGCATTTGATCGCGTCTTCGTGCAATATAAAGCCGCGCCCGAAGTCACACGCCGCCGCATGTATTATGAAACGATGGAGCGTGTGTTGTCCAAAGTCGACAAGACTATCGTCGAGCCCGGCGTGACGCCTTATTTACCATTGCAGGGTGCGCGACCGACGCCGCCGGCGGCACAAGCACCGGGAGCCGGACAATGATCGAATGGTCGCGCCTATCGCGCAATCCGATTTTCTGGGGACTCGCCGCAATCGCGCTGATCATCCTGATTACGAGCACATTCTATGTCGTGCCGGAAACGCGTCAGGGCGTCGTCCTGCGTTTCGGCGAGCCGGTGCGCACGATCAACCGGTATAAGCCGGGTGAACAATTCGGTCGCACCGGTGCGGGGCTTGTTGCCGTCCTGCCGGGGATCGAGCAGGTCGTCTGGATCGACAAGCGCGTCCGTGATGTCGACATGGAGCGGCAGCAGGTGTTGTCGACCGACCAGTTGCGGCTGAATATCGACGCCTTTGCGCGGTTTCGTATCGTCGATCCGCTGCGCATGGTGATTACTGCTCGGACCGAAAATAATGTCGCCGATGCGCTGCGTCCGATTCTTGGTTCGGCTTTGCGCAACGAGCTCGGCAAACGCCAGTTTGCGGCGTTGCTGAGCCCCGAGCGCGGTGCCGTCATGGACAATATCCGCATCGGTCTGAACCGTGTTGCGGCGCAATATGGTGCAGAGATCGTCGATGTTCGAATCAAGAAAGCCGACCTTCCTGAAGGAACACCACTCGATTCGGCTTATGAAAGCATGCGGACGGCGCGCAAGCAGGAAGCCCTGACAATTCAGGCGCAGGGGTTGAAAAAAGCGCAGATCATCCGCGCGGATGCCGATGCGTCGGCAGCAGGCGTATATGCCGGCGCGTTCGGCAAGGATGCCGATTTCTACGATTTCTACCGCGCCATGCAGAGCTATGAACATACGTTCGGCGTCGACGGAACAAATGCGACCGGACAGTCTTCGATCATATTGTCGCCCAACAACGACTATCTGCGCGAATTCAGGGGGCGGCGTTAATCGGGAACTTGTTAACCGGGGTCATTCAATCCCTGTTCAGCCGACCGACAGCATTTATCGGGCGACAGACAGTTTAAGAGGATAAGCATCCGTGCGTTACGCCTATGCAATCACAACTGCGCTTTTGATGGGCGGCACTGCCGCGACTATGGCGCTCCAGTCACCGTCCAGCGCGCAGGTTGCGCAGAACGAACCTGGCAGCATGAGTGTTGCTGGCGCCCCGCGCCCCGGTGCGCCATTGAGCTTTGCCGATCTGGCCGCAAAGTTGCAGCCTGCTGTGGTCAATATCTCGACCACGCAACAAGTTGAAGTGCCGCAGAACCCGTTTGCGGGCACGCCATTCGGCGATTTGTTCGGCGGCGGCCAGGGGCAGCAGGGCGGCAACAATGGCGGTCGGCCGGTTACGCGCGAAGCGACATCACTGGGGTCGGGCTTCATCATTTCCGAAGACGGCTACATCGTGACCAATAGCCATGTCGTCTCGGGCGGACAGCCCGGCGGCGCGGCGGTCGGTTCGATCACGGTCACGATGCCCGACCGCAAGGAATATGTCGCCAAGCTGGTCGGCAAGGACGCTTCTTCGGACTTGGCCGTGCTCAAGATCGAGGCGCGCGGGTTGCCGTTCGTGAAGTTCGGCGATTCGGCGCGGACTCGCGTTGGCGACTGGATTGTTGCCATCGGCAATCCCTTCGGGCTTGGCGGGTCAGTGACGGCAGGGATCGTTTCGGCGCTCCACCGCAATACCGGACAGGGCGGTGCCTATGACCGCTATATCCAGACCGATGCGGCCATCAACCGCGGCAATTCGGGCGGGCCGATGTTCGATTTGAACGGCAATGTTATCGGGATCAATTCGGCGATCTTCTCGCCGACCGGCGGCAATGTCGGCATCGGATTTGCCATTCCCGCCGAGCTTGCCAAGCCAATTGTCGATACGCTGCGCGGTGGTGCGCGGGTCAAGCGCGGATATCTGGGCGTGCAAATCCAGCCACTGGATGCCGATTCGGCCGATGCGCTTGGCCTTGCCAAAAACCGCGGCGAACTGGTCGGTCGTGTCGAACCCGGACAGGGCGCCGCAAAAGCCGGCATCCAGCAGGGCGACGTGATCACCAAGGTCAACAACCGCGAAATTTCGCCCGATGAAACCTTGTCCTATATTGTTGCGCAGCTCCCAATCGGGTCGCGTATTCCCATCGAGCTGTTCCGTGCGGGTAAGCGTATGACTGTCACCGCAACGCTGGCCGAGCGCCCGACCGACGAACAGATCGCGAGCATCGCGGGCGGCGATGCCGACATTAGCCCTGACAGCGGGGGCAGCACTGGTTCGAGCCCGACACGCGACGCGCTGGGCTTGGCGGTTCAGGCTTTAACCCCGCCGATTGCGGCGCGGCTTGGTGTGCCAGCCGGAACGCGTGGCCTCGTGATCGGTGCGCCGCCCGAGCCATCGAGCGATGCAGCTGCCAAGCAGTTCCAACCCGGGGACGTGATTCTGTCGGCGAACCAGCGACCCGTCACTACGCCCGCCGAACTCAATGCCATTGTTGCCGAAGCTCAGGCGGCCGGGCGCAACAGCGTCTTGCTTTTGATGCAGCGCGGTGGCGGGCGGTCGACGTATGTTCCGGTCAAACTGAAGCGCAAGTAGCATGTGAAGCTCCCCTTTCGGGGGCGCTTGTCTTGCGCTAGGCGATTCTCCGAGGCGGAGGATTATGCATGGCAGAGGACGGTATCTACATTGGTTCGGCAGTGGATGGCACGCGCCAGTCGATCAATCTGAAGCGTGCGAACCGCCACGGCCTGATTGCGGGCGCGACCGGCACGGGCAAGACCGTCACGTTGCAAGGGATCGTCGAAGGCTTTTCGGCCAATGGCGTGCCGTGCTTCGTCGCCGATGTGAAAGGCGATTTGTCGGGCATGGCAATGGCCGGATCGCCGACCGGCAAGATGCACGAAATTTTCGCCGCGCGCGCCGCCGAAGTGGGTCAGACCGACTGGGCATACAAGGATTGCCCGACGCAATTCTGGGATTTGTTCGGGGCAAGCGGGCACCCCATCCGCACCACCGTTTCCGAAATGGGGCCGCTGCTACTCGGGCGGCTGATGGATTTGAACGAGGTTCAGGAAGGTGTCCTGACCATCGCATTCCATGTGGCGGACAAGGACGGGCTGTTGCTGCTCGACCTCGACGATTTGCAGGCGATGCTCGTCAGTTGCGCCGAGCGGGCCGATGAGCTGACCGTCGTTTATGGCAACATTTCGAAGCAGAGCGTGGGTACGATCCAGCGGTCCTTGCTCCAGTTGCGCAGCCAGGGCGGCGAGAATTTCTTTGGCGAACCCGCGCTCGACATGATGGATTTTATCAAATGCGATGACAGCGGACGCGGCGTGGTGAACATTCTTGCCGCCGACAAGCTGATGGCGAGCCCGAAACTTTATTCGACGTTCTTGCTGTGGTTGCTCAGCGAGTTGTTCGAAAATCTTCCTGAAATCGGTGATCCCGAAAAGCCGATCCTGTGCTTTTTTTTCGACGAAGCGCATCTCCTGTTCAACGATGCGCCCAAGGCACTGATCGAAAAAGTCGAACAGGTCGTCCGCCTGATCCGGTCAAAAGGCGTGGGGATTTATTTCATCACGCAGAACCCGATCGATATTCCCGATACTGTTGCGGGCCAGCTTAACAACCGCGTCCAGCATAAATTGAACGCTTTCACCCCGCGCGACCAGGCGGCCGTCAGGGCGGCAGCGGAGACATTCCGTGCCAACCCCGGCGTTG
>JANOZQ010000148.1:0-4673 GCA_031429555.1 Sphingomonas sp.
TCGTTGCTCGGGCGGATATTCGAATAATAGTTGAACGGATGCGCGTTGACGTCTTCGTTGAAGGCCGGATTGACGCCCGCGAAATTGGGCAGGTGGAACGATGCGTTGAAATTGATCGATGCGCCTTTCAACTTTGAATAGCGCCCTTTCAGGTCAAGCGTCGTTGCACTGCCCAGCGCGGCGATGACGCGCCCGTCCACGCCCCACACTTCCTGATCGTCCACCGAATTCGAATTGAGGAAGACATTGCGGTAAAATCCGTCGGTGGTCCGGTAATTGCCCGCAAGGACAAAGCCGACGCCCTCGCCGATGGGGCCGGAGATGTAACCGCGAACGTCGCCGGTTTTCTGTTCGGCATAGCTTGCGGTGACCGATCCCGAAAAGCTGTCGCCGGGTTTGACCGTGCTCACGACAATCGCGCCAGCCGCAGCGTTGCGGCCATAGAGCGCCCCCTGCGGCCCTTTGAGGATTTCGATCTGGCGCAGCGTGCCCTGCACTTCGTTCAATTGAGCCGTGTTCGTCTTGAGAATGCCGTCAACAACCAGCGCGACCGAGCTTTCCGCATCGCGCGCGCCATTGATACCGCGGATGTTGATCTGCGTATCACCGGCTTCGGCAGTGCCGGTCACGATGGTGACGCCGGGCGTCAGCTGGACAAAGCTTTGTGCCGTCTGGACGCCGGTTTTGGCGATCATATCAGCGGTCAGCACGGTGACCGACGCTGGCACGTCGATCAGCCGCTCGTTCTGGCGTCGCGCCGTGACGACAATGTCTCCGGCATCGCTCGCGCCATCCTGTGCAAAGGCAGGCATGGCAGCGAGTGCCGTTGTCGAGAGTGTTGCAAGCAACAGTGTGCGCACGGTCCGCATGATTTTTCCCCTTAACCTCGTTGACAACTAAATATTGTATACAAATTTTACGTCAAGCCTAGGCAGCGCCAATCGTATCGAATAAAGCCGCACTGTTGCCAGAAGGATGCACTCCGCTAGATGTCGCGCGCTTCGAACCATGCCTATGCCGAGATCCGCAGCCTGATCCTGTCAGGTGATGCGCCGCCGGGAACGCAACTGAAAGAAGAGCAGCTCGCCGATATTTGCGGGGTATCGCGGACGCCGGTGCGCGACGCTTTGCGGCGGCTGGAGGCTGAACTTTATGTCGTGCGATCGGACTCCCAGCGCGCCTTTGTTGCCGACTGGAGCCACGAGGACGTCGATGAAATGTTTGCCCTGCGCGGGATGCTCGAGGCACACGGCGCGGCGCGCGCGGCAACGCGCTTTGATCGTGCTACGCTCGACGCTCTGATCACATGCAATGCCGCAATCGAAGCCGCCGTCTTACGCGAACGACCCGACATTGCGGGTTTTCTGGACGGCAACCGCATGTTCCACCGGATCATTATCGAGACAGCGGATTCCCCCCGCCTTGCGGCGACACTGGCAACGCTGGTCGAACAGCCCGTCGTTCGCCGGACCGCAATGCATTATGGGCGTGACCAGCTAGCCCAGTCCGCGCGCGAGCACCGCGAACTGATTCAGGCATTCGAAGCCTGCGATCCTGACTGGGCGCAAGCCGTGATGACCGCCCACATCCGCCGTGCGTTCCATGCCTTTTCCGGCGCGCGGCCTCAGTCGTCGGACAACGACGCGAAATAGGCTTTGATGTCGGCGGCGCTCATAATTTCGGCCGTTTTTGCGCGCATATCGAATATGTTTGCGGCATGGACAGCGGCATCGCGGTCCCCCACCGCATCCTCGACAACCAAGGGCACGAAGCCGTGGCACAGGGCATCAACGGCGGTCGCGCGGATGCAGCCTGATGTCGAAAGGCCGGTGATAACAACCGTATCGATCCCTTCAGCGTGCAGCTGTTCGGCAAGGCCGGTCGCGAAAAATGCGCTGGGAAAGTGCTTTGTGATAACCTGATCGCGCTCGACTGGGGCAAGTTCCGGTGTGAAGTCACCCAAGGGATTGCCGCAGTCAAAACTGCTGAGCGCCGCAATCTTGCGATAGAACATACCCCCATCGCGCGCTGGATCGCCTGCGACATATTCGACGCGGGTAAAAATGACGGGCACGCCAGCCTCGGTCGCCACTTTGCGTAAATCCGCCGCCACAATCCGCACTGCCTCTACGCCCGCATAGAGCGGTGACCCGCGATCAAAATAGGCCCGCGCAAAATCGACGAGAATCAATACCGGGCGTTTACCGGGCACAAGCGCACTGCCAAATCCGGCGGCGCTATAGTCGGCATGAAGATCGTCCGCCTGTCGCATCATTTTCCCTTCACCCGCATATTACACTATACAGATGGTTGTCCGATTTGTATACAATTCTATATGTTTGATGGCATTCATATTCTTGAAGTTGCGCCGCGTGACGGCCTTCAGAATGAGGCTGGGATTGTATCGACAGAAGACAAGATCGCGCTGGTTGAACACGCCATTGGTTATGGCGCACGCAGGATCGAGGTCGCGAGCTTCGCCAACCCGAAGCGCGTGCCGCAAATGGCCGATGCCGAAACCGTCATTGCAGGGCTGCCCGACGACCCCCGCGTCCGATACACCGGACTTTGCATGAATGTGCGCGGGATCGAGCGCGCCATTGCGACCCGGGCGGGGGCACGCGGGATCGACGAAGCCGGATGCGTGATCGTCGCGACCGACCGTTTCGGCATTGCCAATCAGGGCCAGACGCTGACCGAAGGCATCGCCGCCAACCGCGAAATGATTGCGCTGGCGAAATCTGCGGGCATGAAAGTGCAGGTCACGATTGCTGCCAGTTTCGGGTGTCCGTTCGAAGGGCCGGTGCCGATTGCCCGACCACTTTATATTGCCGAAGTGATGGCCGAAGCGGGCGCGGAAGAAATCGGTTTTGCCGACACCATCGGTGTTGGCGTGCCGACGCAGGTCGGCGAGATGATCGAACGTGCCTTTGAACGGCTGGGCAAGCACTTCCCGATCCGCGTCCATCTCCACGATACGCGGGGGATGGCGCCGGCCAATGCCTGGGCCGCGTATCAGGCGGGGTGCCGGACATTTGACAGCGCGCTGGGCGGGCTCGGCGGCTGTCCCTTTGCGCCGGGCGCGGCAGGCAATGTCGCGACCGAAGAGCTGCTTTATCTGCTCGCGCACAGCGGAATCGAGACCGGCCTCGACCTGAGCGGTGCGCTTGCCGCCAATGCGTGGTTTGCGGGCGTCATGGGCAAGGCATTGCCTAGTCGCGTCGGGCGCGCGGGGGATTTCATTGTTTCAAAGGAGCGCGAGAACGCATGAGCTATCGTCTGGGGGTCGATGTAGGCGGCACATTCACCGATTTGCTGATTATCGACGAGGCAAGCGGGCGCACTTATCGCGACAAGGTGCCGTCAACGCCGCATGATCCATCCGAAGCCGTGATCAGCGGTGCGGCGCAATTGTGCGAGAAGGCAGGGATTACGCCGCAAGAACTGGCGCTGTTCCTGCACGGCACAACAGTCGCGACCAACGCCGTGCTCGAACACAAGATCGCGCGCGTCGGCCTGATCGTGACCGAGGGGTATCGCGACATTCTCCAGATCGCGCGCAGCCTTGTCCCCGGTGGCCTCGCCGCATGGATCGTCTGGCCCAAGCCCGAGCCGATGGCACCACTCGAAGCAACCATTGAAGCGCCCGAGCGGATCGGCGCGGATGGCGCGATTGTCCGTCCGCTCGACGAAGCGAAACTGCGCGCTAACCTTCAGCGATTGCGCGACGAGAAGGTCGAGGCGGTGACGGTCTGCCTGATCAACTCCTATATGAACGAGGTCCACGAACGGCGGATCGCCGGGATTGTGGCCGAAGAAATGCCCGAAGTTCCGGTCAGCATTTCTGCTGACATATTGCCCGAAATGCAGGAATATGAGCGTGCGCTGACGACGGTCGCCAATTCCGCAGTGCGCCCTACCGTGTCGCGCTATGTGGGCAACCTTGAGGCGCAATTGCAACGCTGGGGCAGCGCGGCGAAGCTCAGCCTCTTGCGCTCGGACGGCGGCTTGATGTCCGCCGAAAAGAGCCGGACGGCGCCGGTCAACCTGCTGATGTCCGGTCCTGCAGGCGGTGTCGCGGGTGCAGTGTTCATTGCCAAGAACGCCAAAACCCCGAACGTGCTGACGCTCGACATGGGCGGGACATCGACCGACGTTGCCCTGATCGAGGATTATCAGGCGCGGTTGCGCCGCGAAACCAGCGTCGGACATTTAACTGTGCGCGCGTCGTCGCTCGATGTGAAGACCGTCGGCGCGGGCGGCGGCTCGATCGCCAGCGTGCCCGAACTGACCAAGGCCCTGCGTGTCGGTCCGCAATCGGCGGGCGCTGTGCCGGGGCCAGCGGCTTATGGGCGCGGCGGCGAATTGCCCACGGTGACCGATGCCAATGTCGTGCTGGGCTATCTCCCCGAAAACCTGTTGGGCGGCACCTTCAAGCTCGACCGCGACGCCTCGACACGCGCGGTGCAGACCGTGGCCGATGCGCTCAATATCACGCTGATGGAGGCCGCTGCCGGGATTGTCTCTATCGTCAACGAAACAATGTATGGCGCGCTCCGCCTTGTTTCGGTGCAGCAGGGTTATGACCCGCGCGATTTCGCGCTGATGGCGTTTGGCGGCGCGGGGCCATTGCATGGCAATGCCATGGGCAAGCTGATGGGGAGCTGGCCGGT
>JANOZQ010000149.1:0-1520 GCA_031429555.1 Sphingomonas sp.
CATCCCGATCTGGGGCTGGGTCGCGCGGCGGCACGGCGTCATTCCCATTTCACGCGAGGCGGGGTCTGCCGCATTGCGCATGATGCTGAAAGCCGCGCGCGAGGCGGCATCGACGGACCGGCCCATCGTGATTTTCCCCGAAGGAACGCGCGTTGCGCCGGGCGAGCGGCCTGCGTTGCGACCAGGAATAGCGGGGCTATACAAGACTTTGGGTCTGCCCGTCTATCCTGTGGCGCTGAACACAGGGCGGCTATGGCCAAAGGGTAAGTTTCTGCGTTATGCCGGTGTCGTAACAGTGCGCGTTGGCGAACCGATCCCGGCGGGTTTACCACGCGAAGAGATCGAAGCGCGCATTCACACCGCTATCAATGTCCTGAATCAGTGATCCTTGCGCCCGAAATCGGGCCGGTCATCATCCTGTCCCTGTTCAATAATGCTCCGCCGGATCGCGCGGGTGCGGGTGAACAAGTCGAACAGCGCCTCGCCGTCGCCCCAGCGGATTGCGCGTTGCAGCGCGGTCAGGTCCTCACTGAAACGCTGTAGCATTTCGAGGACGGCGTCCTTGTTGGTCAGGAACACATCGCGCCACATCGTTGGGTCCGAGGCAGCAATTCGCGTGAAATCACGAAAACCCCCCGCTGAATATTTGATCACTTCGGACTGGGTCACGCCTTCGTGATCGGACGCGGTCCCAACGATTGTGTAAGCAATCAAATGCGGCAGATGGCTGGTCACGGCCAGCACCAAATCGTGGTGCGCGGCGTCCATCACTTCGACTTGCGCACCGAGCCGCTCCCAGAACGCCGTCACTTGTTGGACAGCGCTGTCAGGCGTCCCCTCAGCAGGCGTCAGGATGCACCAGCGATTGTGGAACAATGCGGCAAAGCCTGCTTCGGGTCCGCTGCGTTCGGTTCCGGCAACCGGATGCGCCGGCACGATTGCATGCATGGGCAAAGCCACCGCCAGCGCTGCCGTAACAGCGGCTTTCGATGATCCGACATCGCTGATGACGGCTTCGGGGGGCAGATCGGCGGCGATGCTCTCCGCCACCGCACCCATGACGCCGGGCGGCACGCACAGGATAACGAGATCGGCGTCGGTCACCGCAGCGCCTGCCGTGTCCGCGATGTCATCACATAATTTCAAAGCCCGCGCTGTCTCACGCACGCCCGGGTCAGCATCGTGGCCCGTCAGCACGACTGTCGGCATGGCGTCACCCACGGCGCGCGCAATCGACGACCCGATCAGTCCCAAGCCGATGATGCTGACGCGCGCAAAGGGCAGCATCAGGTCACGATTTTCCGCAATGCCTCGGCCACACCGCGTGTTTCTTCTTCGGTACCGATTGAAATGCGCAGCGCGTTGGGCAAGCCCTGTCCCGGCAGCCAGCGCGTGATGAAGCCATGCTCCATCAACCCTTTGTAGGCGGTCTCCGCACTCACCGCGCCTTCGAACAGGATCAGCAGGAAATTGGTTTTCGACGGGATCGCACGCAATCCGGCATTGCCCATTTTGGCGAC
>JANOZQ010000150.1:0-4413 GCA_031429555.1 Sphingomonas sp.
GAAGCTTTCTGGCGTGATTTTAAGCCGAAAACCGCCGAAGTCATGGAAGCCAAACCGTCCGAAGTCACGGCGGAGCTTGACCTGTTTCTATCACCGTTCCTGTTCCCCGAAAAGGAAGACGGCACCGATCCGCGGGTCTGCCCGAAATGCGGCAATGGTCGGCTGGCCCTCCGCGGGGGCAAGTTCGGCGCGTTTGTTGCCTGTTCGAATTATCCCGAATGCAAGTTCACCCGCCAGTTCGGTCAGGGCGGTGATGCACCGGCGACGGGAGGCGAAGACGAAACACTCGGAACCGACCCGGTTAGCGGATTACCGATTGAAAAGAAGAACGGAAGGTTCGGTCCCTATGTTCAGATTGGAGAAGGCAAGGAAGTCAAGCGCGCCTCGATCCCCAAAGACATTGGCGAGATGGACTTTGATTGGGCGGTTAAACTCCTGTCGCTCCCACGCACAATCGGCGCACACCCGGAAAGCGGAAGCCCGATCACGGCCAGTATTGGGCGCTACGGCCCCTATCTCGCGCACAACGGCAAATATGCGAGGTTGACGTCAACCGCCGAGGTGTTCGAGACGGGCATGAACAGCGCTGTGGTAAAGCTGGCCGAAGCGGAGGCCAATGGCGGGCGTCCGGCGCGCGGTGCGCAAGCGCCTTTGAAAATACTCGGCAATCACCCGCGTACCGAACTTGAGATCAAACTGATGGCGGGTCGGTTCGGTCCTTATGTCACCGATGGCACGACCAATGCGACCGTGCCGAAATCGGTTGAGCCCGAAGCGTTGACGCTAGAGGAAGCCGCGCAGCTGATCGACACACGGGCGGCGATGGCTCCGGTTAAGAAAGGTCGCAAAGCACCGGCGAAGAAGAAAGCCGCGCCGAAAAAGAAGCCTGCGGCGAAGAAAACGGCCTAACTTTCGATGATCGAAACGTCTTCGCCATATCGATAGCCCGCGAGACGGCACGCAACCGTCAAGCGTGATATGATCTGGGCGCGCGACACATTGGTATCGACGAACCAATTTGGTGTAATCTCATGCGCATGGTCCGATGCCAAATGCGGCGATGTCACGAACAACGCTTGAGCCGAAGGCGCAATCCAGCGTCGTCGCTCGCTGCCTTCGAATGCAAGCAATTGAAATAATGATGCTTTGTGCCGGACCAGTGCTGTCAGGATCGTGAGGTAGGCATCCTTCAGGTTCATCACGGCTTCGGCTTTGCCCAACACAACCACGCGGCAATTTCCCCGCCGCCGCCGCCCCGCGCCGCGGATCATATTGGTCGACGGCCCCGACGCCGGGCGGCGCTTTGACGTGCGGTCGGAAAGCGCGCGGCGAATGATCGCATCATGGCTTTCGCTGAACGATAATCGCTGCGCCTCGATTGCCTTGTAAGTCGCAAGGCTGATTGTCACTGCCTGTAATCCGCTCATATTTGGTCCCCGATAAAGGAAACTTAATAAGCCGATAATCCTTATAAGGTGTTAAGTCCGAAACGGAGCCATTCAGACGCCGCAGGTCTGGCAGTCGGGATCTTTGGGCATGCGGATCGACCGCAGCGAGGGGGCGAGGCCATCGATAATGTGCAGTTTTCCCGCTTGTGTATCACCAAACGGGTAAATGGCGCGCAATGCCTCCAGCGCAGCATAGCTGCCCATCACCCCCGTCATCGCGCCGAGGACGCCGACCTCGGCGCAGCTGTCGCAATCGTCGCTGTCATGCGCGTCGCCGACATAGCAGCGATAACAGGGCTGCTCCGCTTCCCAGCCGCGCCAGGTGCCGAGCTGGCCGTGAAATTGTCCGATGGCGGCGCTGACCAGGGGAATGTGGAGGGCATAAGCCGTGTCGGCGACGGTGAGGCGCGTGGTGAAATTGTCTGAACCGTCGACGATGACGTCTGCGCCAGTGAGCAGGGCAGAAGCATTGTTGGCGTTGATGCGTTGTTCGATGACCGTTACGGCAACGTCGGGGTTGATTGCGGCTGCCCGCTCGCCCGCGCGTTTGGCTTTGCTGACTCCGACATCAGCGGTTTCAAAGATAACCTGTCGTTGCAAGTTCGACAGGCTCACCGTGTCATCATCAATGATCGTCAGCCGCCCGACACCAGCTGCCGCCAGATACTGCAGCACCGGCGCGCCGATCCCGCCTGCACCGATCACCGTGACTGCCGCCGCGCGGATCGCCGCCTGACCGGCCCCGCCTATTTCGCGCAGGACAAGGTGGCGGGCGTAACGGTCGAGCTGGTCGTCGGTCAGCGCTGTCATACGCCCGTTGAGCCGAATCCACCGCCGCCCCGCGCCGTGTCATCAAGGCTGGACACTTCCAACAGTGTCGCACGCTGGACAGGGGCAGGGACGAGCTGCGCGATGCGGTCGCCGCGTTTGATTTCGAACGGCTCGCTGCCGAGATTGGCAAGAATGACTTTCACTTCGCCGCGATAGTCGCTGTCGATCGTGCCCGGCGTGTTGAGGCACGTGATGCCATGCTTGAGCGCAAGGCCCGAGCGCGGGCGGACCTGTACCTCATAGCCCTCAGGGATCGCCATCGCGAAGCCGGTGCCAACCGCATGGCGAGCGCCGGGGGCGAGGGTCAGGGCCTCGGCCGCAACGACATCCATCCCCGCCGCGCCACCGGTGGCATAGGCGGGGAGGGGGAGGTCGGTGCCATGGGGGAGGCGGCGGAGAGGGATGGTGATGGCGGGCATATTATTGAAACTGCTTTCGTCTGCGAAATGCCCTCACGTCCTCTGCCGTAAGTCTAAACCATTCGCCATTAGCACGCCGGTCAGCAAATCGCCGATGCCAATATGCTTCAATTCCGGGCGGATCATCCGTGAGGATCGCGTGGAGCAGAACCGACTTGTCGGGCAGCGCGATACGAATCTCTTTAATTCTGCGCTCTAGTTCGTCGCTCCTACCTATCTTATAGAAATCGCCGGACTGTATAAGATAAACATAACCATCGATCGATTGAGTGATGGCACTTTTTTGGCGTCGATTAGGCGGACTTGCCGGGAGCATTTCCGCGACGTCCGAAAGTTCCACACTGCCATTAACGCGATCCTTCAGTGCCGCTATTAATCCTGACCGATCTCGAAAATTGACTCGAAGGGTTTTTGGTGACGGAATCAACGGCTCAATATGTCTTAATATCGAAATTTCTGAGTCGGTTGGAAATCGGCCGTAATGTCGGCAAGCCGCGATCAGTCCTTGCAGCAAAACCTCAGAGTCGCTTCGCGTTGCAAACGTGTTAGGCTGGAACCCAGCGTCGATTAGTGCGTCACCCCACCTAGCCCAGTATTTACCACGCCATCGGGACTCGATGATACCTGTGGCAGTGACAAACGCCTGATTGCCGGGAGCTTGGCCGCCATTTTCGGCAGCTAATCTTTGGATCTCATAGATAATATGATCACGCATATTCGTCATTTATTCCTGCCGTAATAATTTGCGCAGCCAACCGCTCCGCCACATCCGCCTTCGCCATCCGTTCCCAACTCTCCGCACCCGCCGCCGTAACGACATGCACCGTATTCGTAGCACCGCCCATCACGTCGCCCGACACATCATTGGCGACGATCCAGTCGCAGCCTTTTCGCAACAGTTTGGTTTGCGCATTCTCCACAACATTTTCGGTTTCTGCGGCGAAGCCGATCAGGAGTTTGGGGCGCCGCGGGCTGCGGGCCAGCCCTGCGAGGATGTCGGGGTTTTCGACCAGCGTCAGCGTCGGCATACCGCCGCTGCCGTCTTTCTTGATCTTTTGCGCGCTCGCGTCCACGCGCCAGTCGGCGACGGCAGCGACCATGATTGCGGCGTCAGCGGGAAGGGCTGCCTCAACGGCGGCGGCCATTTCGCGCGCAGTCTGGACGTCGATACGCGTCACGCCCGGCGGGGTGTCGAGGGTAACGGGGCCGGCGATCAGCGTGACTTGCGCGCCGTTGGCGGCGAGCGCGGCGGCGATAGCGAAACCCTGTTTGCCCGAGGATCGATTGGCGATGTAGCGGACGGGGTCAATCGGCTCATGCGTCGGCCCTGCCGTGACGATGATGTGCAAGACTAGGCGCCGGGCCGCGTCGTCGGCGCATGCGGCTGGGCGAGCGCCGGATCGAACGACACGCCCAGCTTCGCGCATATCCGGGCAACGATGACGGGTGGTTCGGGCAAGCGACCGGGGCCGAACTCGCCGCATGCCATTGCGCCTTCATCAGGAGGTATGATTTCGATGCCGTCGGCGGTCAACTGCGCTCGATTGCGCTGCGTCGCGACATGGTTCCACATACGCACGTTCATCGCGGGGACGGCGAGCACGGGCTTGTCTGTTGCGAGCAGCACCGTGGTCGCAAGATCATCGGCAATGCCCGCCGCCATTTTCGCCATGATGTTTGCGGTGGCGGGGCAGACGACGATCAGGTCGGCCTGT
>JANOZQ010000151.1:0-5114 GCA_031429555.1 Sphingomonas sp.
CACCCTGCTCGATGGCGTGACCGGATCGGGCAAGACCGAAGTCTATTTCGAGGCTGTCGCGACCGCTCTACGTGGAGGCCGTCAAACGCTGGTCCTGCTCCCTGAAATTGCACTGACCGAGCCGTTCCTGCGGCGGTTCGAGGCACGTTTCGGCCATGCGCCGGTCGCGTGGCATTCGGGACTGCGCCAGTCACAGCGCCGCCGCGCCTGGCGTGCAATTTCGAGCGGCGAAGCGCTTGTGACGGTGGGCGCTCGGTCGGCGCTGTTCCTACCGTATCGCAATCTCGGCCTGATCGTCGTCGATGAAGCGCATGAAACCAGCTTCAAACAGGAAGACGGCGTGCACTATCACGCGCGCGACGTTGCGGTGATGCGCGGGCGGTTCGAGGGGTGTCCGGTTGTGCTGGCGACGGCAACACCGGCCATCGAGACGCAGGCGCAGGTGACATTGGGGCATTATAAAGAGCTGAAACTGCCCGGCCGTTACGGCGCGGCGGAAATGCCTGACATTGCAGCGATAGACTTGCTGAGCGATCCGCCCGAGCGGGGGCGGTGGATTGCGCCGACGTTGGTGCGGGCAATCGACGAGGTGCTGGCCAAGGGCGAGCAAGTCCTGCTGTTCCTCAACCGGCGGGGTTATGCGCCGCTGACCCTATGCCGGACGTGCGGGCACCGGTTTCAATGTCCGAACTGCACCGCATGGATGGTCGAGCATCGCCTGATCGGGCGGCTGCAATGCCACCATTGCGGTCACATGATGCCGCCGCCGCGCGAATGTCCCGAATGCAAGGCCGAAGATTCGCTGGTCGCGGTTGGGCCGGGGGTCGAGCGGATTGCCGATGAAGTCGCCGCGCTGTTCCCCGAGGCCCGGCGTGTGATTGTCACGTCTGACACGCTCTGGTCTCCCGCCAAGGCCGCCGAATTCGTCGGGCGGATGGAAGCGGGTGACATCGACATCGTCATCGGCACGCAGCTGGTGACCAAGGGCTATCATTTCCCGAACCTGACGCTGGTCGGGGTGATCGACGCCGACCTAGGGCTGCAAGGCGGCGACTTGCGCGCCGCAGAACGTAGTTTTCAGCAGATTTCGCAAGTCAGCGGGCGCGCGGGTCGTGGCACCAAGCCGGGACGCGTCTTCGTCCAGACGCATGACCCGAACGCGCCCGTCATCCGCGCGCTGGTATCCGGCGATGCCGAAGCGTTCTACGCCGCCGAAACCGAAAGCCGCCGCGAGGCCAATGCGCCGCCGTTCGGGCGGATGGCCGCAATCATCGTGTCATCCGAAAATCTCCGCGATGCCGAAGCGACGGCCAAAGCAATCGCGCGCACCGCGCCGACCGTGGATGGCATGGAAACTTACGGCCCCGCCCCTGCTCCCCTCGCCATGCTGCGCGGTCGTCATCGCCAGCGATTGCTGGTCCACGCGCGGCGCTCCTTGGACGTCCAGGACGTGATGCGCGCATGGCTCGGCGCGCTCGAATGGCCACGCGGTGTCAGGGTTGCGGTTGATGTCGATCCGTATAGTTTTGTCTAAGTGAATCGGCATTAGGGCGACTGATGGTGTTGCGTTTTCTTCTATTCGTCTTGTTGATCGCAACACCCGCCATCGCCCGGGCCGAATGGAACAAGGCGACGTCCGATCATTTCATCATTTATGGCGAAATGAGCAACGAGCGGCTTCGCAACTTTACCGAACGGGTCGAAAAATTTGATGGGCTGATGCGCGTGTTGACCGGACAGGGCAAAGAAGCGTCACCAAACAAGCTCGTGTTGTTTCTGGTGCGCGATGTTGCCGCGGTTCAGCGGTTGGTTGGCAAAGCGCGCGGCAATATTGCTGGATTCTACTCGCCGTCGATTGCGGGATCGATCGCCGTTGTTCCGAAAACCGGTGGTGGTGGCAGCCCCGATCTCGATTCAGACGTCGTGTTATTCCACGAATATGCCCATCATTTCATGCTGCAATATTTCGCCGCCGGTTATCCCGCCTGGTATGTCGAAGGATTTGCCGAATATTATTCGACGACTGAATTTCGCAAAGACGGGTCCATCGCCGTCGGGATGCCAGCAAACCATCGGGCATATTCGCTGCTGACGCTGCCCGCCTATCCGCTCACCAAGATGTTTGCCGCCGATGCGGTCCAAAGGACAGAAACCGAGACTGCCAGCTTCTATGGGCAGTCTTGGTTGCTGACGCATTATCTTAGTTTCGAGCCAAGCCGGAAGGGGCAGTTCAACAGCTATCTCAAGGCGTTTGCGTCGGGTGTTCCAGCGGAAAAAGCGGCCAGCGATGCCTTCGGCGACATCGGCAAACTCCAAGCCGATCTAAAACGCTATCTGCAAGCACGAAAAATATCTTACCGACAACTGACAGGGCTCACATTGCCGGTTCCGACCATCGCCACCACGCCGATTAGTAAGACGGAAGGTGACCTCATGCCCCTCTTTATCCGCTACATGAATGGCGCGAACGGTCAGGCCGAGGTTGACAGTTTCGTTGCCGACGCTCGGATCGCTGCGGCTAAATATCCCGGCGAGGCGCGCGCACTCGAACTACTTGCCGAAGGCGAGCTTGATGCAGACCAGTTCGACGCGGCGACCAAAGCCAACGACGCCTTGCTCGCCCAGCGCCCAACCGACGCCCGTGCGCTCCTTCGCCGTGCGCGTATTGCCGCTGCCATCATGCGCGACAGTGACAAATATCCCGGCGGCTGGAAAGCGATCCGAACGCTGATCGTCAAAGCCAACCGCGCCGCACCCGATGATCCGTTCCCGCTGTCCGAATATTATGATTCGTTCCGCCATGAGCGCACAAAGCCACCGACAATTGCCGCCGATGGTCTAAACCGGGCACTGGAACTGGCCCCGCAAGTGCCTAAATTGCGCTTTGCATATGCCGACTATTTGATGCGGAACGATAAGCGTGCCGAAGCCCGCGCAGTTCTCGCGCCGTTGCTCAATCATCCGCATTCGCCGGGAATGCGTGACGCGGCCCGCGCCATGTTAGAGCCTTCCGGTCCTTCAATTCCCACCGTAAAGGAAAGCGAGACCTCGACCGGGAAAACCAAATGAATCTGTTCATCCGCGCGATTGCATTCATGATCGCGGCATTTGCAACCGGTCCGCTCCTCGCCCAGTCCAACCCCGACATCGACGCCGCTGCCCGCAGTGTCGTCCGGGTTGTCGTGCTCGCGCCTGATGAAACCGGCACGCGCGAGGCGCTGGGCATGGGTAGCGGCGTTGCGATTTCGCCGACACGGATCATCACCAACGCGCATGTTGTCGAAGCCGCCGTCGCGCGCGGTGGCTTTGTCGGTATCGTGCCCTCTGAAGGGCGAAAGCGCTATGTCGGCGAAGTGGTGGCTTATTCCGCGGCGCTCGATCTTGCCGTCATCGCACTGAAATCGGGAACAATTACCCCTGCGACAATCTATAGCGGTGCCGTGACCGACGGCATGGGTGTTGCCGCGCTCGGCTACCCTTACGGCGTCGACCGCGCGATGGCCTCCGCCGTCGAGGACGTGATCCGCCCGCAATCGCCCGTCAAAAGCCTCGGCAATGTTGGTGGACTCCGGCGCAACGAGCGCTTTGATACCGTCCTGCATGACGCCGCCATAGGCCGCGGCAATTCGGGCGGGCCGCTGATCGATACGTGCGGGCGGATCATCGGGATCAACAGCTTCCTGTCGATCAGCGAAGGGATCGATTCGACCTTTGCCTTTGCGATCACCGCGCGCGAAGTGGTGGCGTTTCTGACCAAATCAAAGGTCACGCCGTCGGTCGCGACCACGCCCTGCCTGTCGCAGGTCGATGTGGCGGCGCGTGAGGCAGCGCTGACCCGCGCCGATCAAGATGCCGCAGCCGTCACGGCCCGGCGCGCCGAGAGCGATGCAACCAAAGCGGTCGCTGAAAAGCTGCGGCTACGCGATGACATATTGGCCGAGCGCGAAAATGGCATGGCGCTGGCGGCGGCGCTGTTCGGGCTGGGACTCGTTGGCGCTGTCGGGGGAATTGTGCTTTACGGGCGCAGCACGAAGGACCAGCGCCGGTTCGCGCCGGTCGCGCTGGCATTGAGCGGATTAGCGGTTTTGGGCGCCGTCTTCATCTTCCTGACCCGCCCGAAATTATCCGAGGTGGAAGATCGCTATGCCGCTGCGCATTCCGCTGCGCCCGTCAAAATCGCCGAAGCAAAAGGTGATAACGGTGCAAAATTATGTGTCTTCAGTCCCGAACGCAGCCGCGTCACGGTTTCCAAAACAGATAGCGTTCCGATCAAGTGGGAGGACAGCGGCTGCGTCAACGGCAAGACCCAATATGGATCAAACGCCGGTTTGTGGAGCCGCACCTTTGTTCCCAATACTGAAGCGACCATCACGATCCAGAGCTATGACTCGGCCAAATCGCGTTACACCGTTGATCGCTACCTGATGGGTGCCGATGCGATGGACAAGGCGCGCGCGATCCGGGCGCGTTACAAGAACAATGCCTGCACGCCCGACCCGGCGCAGCGCCAGTCGGTCGCCGATATGGAAAGCGCCATCCGCGCCGTGTTGCCGCAAGCGCCGAACGAGCGGCTGGTGTTCGATTGTCAGGCGGTCGGTGGTTAAGCGACCAGCGTTGCCTGCTCGGCAAGCACCGTCAGCCCGGCTTCGTTGACTTCGGCGAACCCGCCCGCAATCGTAATGCGCTGCACCACGGTCGTCGGGTTCGAATAGACCCGGATTTCGCCGTCGCGGATCGTCGTCATGACGGGCGCGTGGCCCGCGAGGATGCCCATGTCGCCTTCGCTGCCGGGCACGACAACCATATGCGCGTCGGTGCTCAACACCGCGCGTTCGGGCGTGACGAGTTCGAAGTGGATGTCAGCCACTTAGGCTTCTTCCGCTAGCTTTTGCGCCTTGGCGACGGCTTCTTCGATGCCGCCGACCATGTAGAATGCCGCTTCGGGCAAGTGGTCATATTCGCCATCGACGACCGCCTTGAACGACTTCACCGTGTCTTCGACCTGCACGAACTTGCCGCTGATCCCGGTGAAGACTTCGGCGACGTGGAACGGTTGGCTCAGGAACTTCTGGATCTTGCGCGCGCGGCTGACGGTCAGGCGGTCGTCTTCGGAC
>JANOZQ010000152.1:0-2407 GCA_031429555.1 Sphingomonas sp.
ATTATTGAACCCCGCCAATCGCCGAGCGGCGTCGGTGCGGATGTTGGACCAGAACAGGCTGTAGTCGAAGACGTGATAATTGTTGCCGGGGAGGACATAGGCGCTGATCCCCTTGGGCGGGCCGCCGATAAGCAGGAAGCCGTTATCATCGCATCGGGCGGGAATGGTGCCGCTTTCCAGCGTTGCCGTTTTCAGGTCGATGCTGGGGATAGTCGCGCCAGTGTTGGTTGAGGCGTTGGCGCTGGTGTTAGGCACCCCGGTCAGTGGATTGGTGCAAAGCATTTTGGTGCCGCGCCGCGATTTGCCGTTGAACCCGGTTGTGCTGTCGTAAACGGCGCTAACTTGTGTCGTGTCAGCGGGTTCGGCGAAGCTTTGCCAGCTGAGGATGCAGCCCGATTGGTCGGAGGTTGTGCAGGCGGGGAGTCCGAGCGCGGGCAGGTCGGTTTCGACGGAAACGGGCCAGCCAATGACGTAAGCGGCGGCAATGCGTTTCGCGACGGGTTGCCCGGCGATGCGTTCGCGCAGCAGGCGGAGGATGTGGACGCTGCCCTGGCTGTGGCTGGCGACAATGATTGGGCGGTCGGGGCCGATGTTCCCGAGAAATGCGTCCCACGCCACCTGAACGTCGCTATAAGCCGCATCAAGCGCCTTTTGCGCTTCGGGCTGCGTGGTCAGGAACGCGCCGAAGTTTGCCTGGCGGTAGCGTGGTGCCCAGATGTCGCCGGCATTACTGAAGGGGCTGGCTTGGCCCTGAACGAAAAGTTTGGCGCGGTCGTTCGTGACCGCGTCGTCGAGCGCGGCATTCCATGACCGGGGGAGTGGCTGGATAAAACTGGTTGGGTGAATGAAGAAGATTGCGGCATTGCCCTTAGACGCGCTTTCCTTGAACGACGGGGGTAGCCAGAGCGCGGGATTGCCGGGAATATCGGGTCGGGCGATCCACATTTTCTTGTCGGCATAGGCGTTTGTTGCGACAGCTTTTTGCGCGACAAAATCAACCGAAGGTACAAGCGAGGCGCGCATCAGTCGTTCGCTGAACAGAGACCAGAGGATCCCCGCGCCGAGGATCAGCGTAATAATAACGGCGATGATGATCAGAAACTTGCGGGCCACATGGGCTCCTGTGTTGATGGTTTATGGTGTTGCTGCTAGCGGCCATCGTCATGTCAGTCGATAGCGCCACCGTCAGGAAAATCGCATCGCTCGCCCGCATCGCCGTGACCGACGGCGAGGTGGACGCGATGGTGCCCGAACTCAACAACATCCTTGGCTGGATCGAACAGCTGGGCGAAGTCGATGTGACGGGGGTGGAGCCGATGACGGCCGTCATAGCCAATGTGCTGCGGCTGCGCGAGGATGTGGTGACCGACGGCGGGATACGCGATCGGGTCTTGGCAAATGCACCGGCGGCGGAGCACGGCTTTTTCGGTGTGCCAAAGGTGATTGAATAGTGGCGGTGCTTACAGACTTGGGCGTTGCCGCCATCCGTGACGGTGTGCGCGACGGGCATTTTTCGGCACGCGAAGTGGCGACGGCGTTTGTCGATGCAGTTGCGGGCGCGAAAGCGCTGAATGCGTTTCTGGTCGAGACGCCCGAGCATGCACTTGACGCGGCTGACAAGGCGGACGCGGACCGGGCGGCGGGGACGCTGAAACCCATGTCGGGCGTGCCGATTGGCATGAAGGATTTGTTCTGCACGCAAGGGGTCGAGGCGACGGCGGGCAGTTTGATCCTTGGCGGGTTCAAGCCGCAATATGAATCGACTGTGTCGGGCAACTTATGGGCAGCGGGGGCAGGCATGCTCGGCAAGCTCAATATGGATCAGTTCGCGATGGGATCGTCGAACGAGACGTCTGCGTTCGGGAACGTGATTTCACCGTGGCGGCGCAGCGATGGGGGCAATGCCGCACTGACTCCGGGCGGGTCGTCGGGAGGGTCGGCTGCGGGTGTTGCGGCGCGGCTGTGCCCCGGTGCGACGGGGACCGATACGGGCGGGTCGATCCGGCAGCCTGCCTCGTTCGTGGGCATTTCGGGGATCAAACCGACGTACGGCCGCTGTTCGCGCTGGGGCGTGGTGGCGTTTGCGTCGTCGCTCGATCAGGCGGGGGCAATGGCGCGCGATGTGCGCGACTGCGCGATCATGCTTGGCGCGATGGCGGGTTTCGATGCTAAGGATTCGACGTCGTTCGATCTGCCGGTGCCCAATTGGGACGCTGCGTTGTCGAGCGATTTGCGCGGGAAGCGGGTCGGCATCCCGAAGGAATATCGTGTCGACAACATGCCGCCCGAGATTGATGCGTTGTGGGAGCGGGGCATATCATGGCTGAAGGATGCGGGCGCGGAGATCGTCGAGGTCTCATTGCCGCATACCAAATATGCGCTCCCCGCTTATTACATCATTGCGCCC
>JANOZQ010000153.1:0-2645 GCA_031429555.1 Sphingomonas sp.
ATGGGCTCGCCGCCCTCGTCGATCAGCGTATCAAGCTGTGGCAACGCCCAGTCGGTAAAGTAACGGACGCTATTCTGCTTTGGTTCGGGGGCCAGCGCTACTTTCGCTGGATTGGCAGCGGCAACGTCGGCCGCCGTAATCAGCCCCTGCTTTTGCATGACGTCAAGGACAACGCCAGCGCGACCGACGGCGGCTTTGGCATCGGCGCTCGGCGAATAGTTGGATGGTGCCTTGACCAATCCGGCGATGATCGCGCCTTCGCCGAGCGACAATGTGCTTGCGGGGTGGCCAAAGAATTTCCGGCTGGCGGCATCGACGCCGTAAGCGCCGCCCCCGAAATACACGCGATTGAGATAAAGTTCGAGCAGCTGATCTTTCGAGAATTTGCGTTCCATCGCGAGTGCAAGGATCATTTCGCGGATCTTGCGCGACCAGGTCTTGTCATTGGTCAGGAAGACATTGCGCGCGAGCTGCTGCGTGATCGTCGAACCGCCTTGCGTAAAGCGACCGCGTGCATAACGAACCTGAAACGAACGCGCGATGCCCAAAGGATCGACGCCGAAGTGGCTGCGGAAACGCTTGTCCTCGACGGCGACCATCGCGGTTTTCATTGGCGAGGGGATCTGGTCGATGCTCAGCCATTCGCCATAGCTCGGGCCGATCGATACAATGACTGTGCCATCGGCGGCATGGACGCGGATCATCTGGCCGTTGGGCGATGATTTGAGTTCGGAATAAGACGGCAGCGACTGGTAGGCAAAACCGACCGCGATGCCGACGACCATGATACTAATCAATCCGGCGATCAGGCCAATGCGGAACAGTCGTCCGACCCAGCCGAAGCGTCGGGGCTCTGACGAAGAGGAAGAACGGGCCATTCGCGCAGAGAGTTACGCGTTAACTTTTGTGCTGCCAAGAGTCCTCATGAAGGATCGAAATCGAGTGAGGCGCTGTTCATGCAATAACGCAGGCCGGTTTCGGCGGGGCCATCGGGGAAAACATGGCCTAAATGCCCGTCACATTTGGCGCAGCGCACTTCGATGCGCGTCATGCCGTGGCTCGTGTCGCGCACTTCGACAACGGCATCGTTGTCCGCGGGTTTTATGAAACTGGGCCAGCCCGATCCGGAATCGAATTTCGCGTCGCTGTGAAACAACAACGATCCGCAACCGGCGCAATGATAGTCGCCGGGCGCTTTGTTATCGTCATAGATACCCGTGAACGCGCGTTCGGTCCCGTGCTGGCGCAGGACGGCATATTGCTCGGGCGTAAGGCGGGCTTTCCACTCGGCATCGGTCAGTTCAAGTTTTTCCATGAAGCGGAGATGGCGTCGAACTGCGCAGGCTTCAATCCCCGATGCGCGTGGCGCGTGCGAAACTTTTGGCGATGAACGGGGCGAGATTGAGGGCGCGTGTGGCGAGCGCGGCGGTCCACGGGATTTCACCGCGCTCCCACAACCATTTGGCGACCGCAACAGGGCGGCGCGTGCGGCGGGCAAAGTCGCTTTGATAGGCCGGGGCTGATGCAGCACCGCCTTGCGCCCAAAACGCCGCAGCTGCCATCCCGCTGGCGATGGCAATGCCGTTGCCTTCGCCTGCAATCGACGGGATCACAGCGGCTTGATCGCCCAATCGAAAAATGCCGGGCACCGTTTCGGTTGCGCGCCAGCCGTACGGGACCGAAGCAATGGCATCGGCATCGGGAAGCTGGTCGAGAAACGCCAGTCGTTCGCCTAGCGCAGGGACGGCATCGCCCAATTGGCGCAACAGCATTTCGGGCTTGCCACCCGCGTCGGCCAGCCGCGATTTTCGCACGGCGAGGCACAGGTTGGCGCGGCCGTCTTCCTGAAGCAGCAAGCCGACATAGCCACGGTCGAACAGGTGCAACTCGATACTGCTACCAATCAGCGCGGTCAGGCGCGGATGCGGGCCGATTTTAACGCGGAGGCCCAGCGTCGAATCAGCAGTCTCGAGTTTTGGCCGCGCCAGCCCGCGCAGATCATGTTTGCCGGTGGCGAGGAACAGGCTCTCGGCGTCGATCTCGTCGGCGTGCTTGACAGTTGTGATTTCCAGCCCCGCGCCGACCGCCTGCGCGCGTGCAAGCAGCATCGTATCGAGCCGGTGCCGCGAAAGACCAACGGCACCTGCTGGAAGCCGCGCTTCCGCACTTCGCTTCCTAGCGAAAACACGCACCCGGTCAATCGGATGACCACCCGGATCGACGCCGAGACGCGCAAGGCTATTGAGCGTGTGCCAGCTCATAAACCCGCCGCACAATGCATCGCCGATGATTACCTGCCGCTCAAGGATCAATGGTTTCGCGCCGCCCAGCGCCAGCATGATCGCAGCGGACGATCCGGCGGGTCCGCCGCCAATGATTAATGGATTTTCGAAACGCATAATCGAAACGGAAATTTGCGTGCGACGCCTGCACCTTTGACGCCAGCTTCCTCAAGGATCGCAGGCCATTCCTGCGGACGATAACTGCGCGCAATCGATAATTGTCCGTCATGCCTGACTATCGGGTGCCAGCGCATGATTGTCGCAAGCAGGGGAAAGCCCAGATAGGCAAAGCCATGGCGGTGGAGGTCGTTGATGAGCCACCCCGCTTTGGATTCGGCCTCCATAAAGCGGATGAACGCGATG
>JANOZQ010000154.1:0-2143 GCA_031429555.1 Sphingomonas sp.
GAGGCCAGTGGCTGCGAGAACGAGGGTGAACTTCTTCATGTCGGGTTTCCTTGGGAAAGACACACATGCGGGCGGCCCAATGCCGTCGCTATGTGCCTAAATAGTGCCACAATTCGCCGCGTCAATGCCTAAATTACACCCGCTTTTCTACTAAAATATTGATAAGTAAGCACTTTCTAATATACCCGATTATTTTGATATAGTTTTAATCAAATTTTCGGGCGCGTTGGCGACGATCGCGAGCATCGCGGTCCATGCTGCAACATTCTGACGGAGCTGCGCAGGGTCGATCCGTTCAAGCGTGTCTTCGGGCGTGTGGTGATAATCGAAATAGCGCTGGCCCGACTGGTCGAGGGTTATCGTGCCAACGCCAAGCTTCATGATCGGGTCGATGTCGCCGCCACCGCTTGCGGGTGTCGTGCCGCGCACGATCCCGAGCGGGGCGAGTGCTGCGGCGAGCCGGTCCGCAACCGGTATTGCGCTATCGGGCAGATTGGTGCGCACGCGCCAGACATTGTCGGCCCCGAAATCGGATTCGGCAGCGACGGCGTGGGGAGTGTTGCCATAGCGCTTGGCGTAATCTTCGCCACCAAAGCCGCCGACTTCTTCGGCACCAAACCAGACGATACGGATCGTGCGGCGCGGTTTCGGCCCGTCGAGCAGGTGTTTGGCGGCGGCTGTCGTGATCGCCAAGCCCGCCCCATCGTCGAGCGCACCTGTGCCCTGGTCCCAGCTGTCGAGATGCCCGCCGATCAGCACGATACCGGCGGCCGCATCGCTGCCGGGTATTTCGCCAATGACATTGCCCGATTCATGCACGCCGGTCTGGCGCGGGGTGAGCACGAGTTTCAACGTAACAGGCTTGCCGCGCGCGATAATGCGTTCGAGTTGGGCGGCGTCGGACACCGACAGCGCAGCGGCGGGAATCGGCGTCACACCCTTTGCAAATGTCGTGATGCCGGTATGCGGCCCGCGTCCCTTGTCCGAACCGATCGACTTGATGATCATTGCCGCCGCGCCCTTGGTGGCGGCGACATTGGGGCCAGAGAAGCGTGCAAAGCCGAACTGGCCGTACGACGACCCATCCTGCGTGGCGACCATGCTGTTGCCAACATAGGCGATCTTGCCAGTGAGGCTGCCGGCGGGGGCAGCCTGAAGCTCGGCGATGGATGCAAATGCGACAACTTGCGCGGTCAAGCCTCCGGGCGGCGTCGCGCCCGAATTGCCGATTGTAGCGAGGCGGAGCTTTTGCGGGAACGGCGATATGACTTCTGCGGTTTCCTCGCCGCGCACCCAGACAGGCATATTATAGGTTTCAATGCGCACGTTTTTGAACCCGAGTGCCTTCAGTTTGGCCGCACCCCATGACCGTGCGCGGGCTTCGGCTTCGGTGCCGGGCATGCGTTGCCCGACTTCGGTCGTCAGTCCTTCGACGATTTCATAAGCGACCGTGTCGGCGAGTGCGGCATCTCGAAGTCTGGCGACGCTGTTCGACGTTGCGGCGGAAGCCGGCACACTCGCGTCCATCGGCGGGACTTGAGCAATGGCAATTGCGGGGAGTGCGGCGGCGAGCAAGATAATATGTTTCATGCAAACGTGGCTAGCCGTCGCACCCATGTTTGCCAAGGCGCATGTCCCGCTCTAAATGCGCAGCAATTCCTGCTTCTCCCCAACCCGAAAGTCCCCGACCGATGGCCGTGCAATATTCCTATGTCATGAAAGGGCTGACCAAGACCTTCCCCGGTGCGGCAAAGCCGATCCTGAACAACATCCACCTGCAATTCCTGCCGGGCACCAAGATTGCGATCATCGGCGTCAACGGCGCGGGCAAATCGACGCTGATGAAGATCATTGCTGGCTACGATACCGAATTTAACGGGGAAGCGTGGGCGGGCGAGAATATCCGCGTCGGCTATCTGGCGCAGGAACCGCAGCTCAATCCGAAAAAGAACGTCCGCGAGAATGTCATGGACGGCGTCCGTGACGTTGCCGACATGATGGACCGCTTCAACGCGATCTCCACGCTGATGGGCGATCCGCCCGAGGATGCCGATTTCGATGCGCTGCTCGCCGAAATGGGCGACCTTCAGGAAAAGATCGACGCGGTCGACGGGTGGACGCTCGACAACCAGCTCGAGATCGC
>JANOZQ010000155.1:0-21505 GCA_031429555.1 Sphingomonas sp.
TTCATCACCACCCAGGCATTGAACGGCGACAGATTTGGTCCGGTATTGCGCTGAAACGGCAGCAGTCTTTCCTCGATGAACTTCTTCGATCCAGCGACGGCCCCGGCAAGCACGCGCCCCTGCCCGTCCATCATCTTGGTCGCCGAATAGGCCACAACATCCGCGCCGAAATCCATCGGTCGCTGCAGCACCGAAGTTGCAAACGCATTATCAACGACAGACGTGATCCCATGTTCACGGGCCAACCCACAAACATACGCCATATCAACGATATCCATCGTCGGATTTGCGGGCGTTTCGAAGAAGAACACCTTGGTATTGGGCCGGATCGCTGCTTTCCACGCGTCATTGTCGCGACTGTCGATTGTCGTCGTCGTGATCCCCCATTTGGGCAGCAGGTGATCAGTCAGCCAGCGGCACGACCCGAACGCCGCCCGCGCCGCGACCACATGATCGCCCTGCTCCAATTGGCATAACAATGCCGTCGTCATTGCCGCCATGCCTGTCGCCTGACATCGCGCTGCTTCCGCCCCCTCCATCAGGGCTATACGATGCTCAAGCATCTCGACCGTCGGATTTTGCAACCGCGAATAGGTTGGCCCCTCCGCCTCGCCCGCAAACCGCGCTGCCACCGTCTCGGCATCGTCGTAAGTATAACCCGACGAAAGGATCAGTGCCTCGGATGTCTCGCCCCACTCGCTGCGCACAGTCCCGCCGCGCACAGCTTGCGTAGCGGGACGCCATTTCGACGTGATCTCTGGGTTCTGGCCATCTTTGCGCTTCATGCCACTCCCTTGCCGGTCCAAAGGGGGAGCGGTCAACGCCCCATTGCGCGGTTGATACGGTCAATCAGCCGGTCGCGCGCGGGAAGAATGTCGGCGCGACGACCCGTTAGGAGGTCGTTTTTCAATTGCTCACCCGTTTCGCGCAGTGTCTCGACATCACTTCCGTAGCCGAGTTCAGCCAAGATTAACGCTTCATACTGAACCAAGGCCGGCACCCAACCCCGCGCTGAAGCTGCTGATTCGATGGCAACCAGCATTGCATCAAGCGTTGCATGTATGCGCGGATAAGGGTGCCCTTCCGGCAAGCTAACGGCTGCCAACGCCGTCACCCACTCAATTGCCGCCGCCGCCAAGGGTTCGACGAGCAGCGGTGCGCGGCTCACGGACAATTCAACCGTCAAAGACGCCAGCTGGGTCTCGCTTCTTGACCGGAACGTCGCCTCCACCAGATTTCCAACCGACAAAACCGGTCGCAAAGCCCGCGAGCGCCCGCCACGGACATAACCGCCGAGCAGCCCATGCGTGCTGGTTACCGCCTTCACAATCGCGCCATGTTCACCATGTGCGCGGACAGCGACGATTATCGAGGCAGCAACGATTTGCATCCACCCCCTATGCCATCAATCGCAACTGCGGTAAGCATTGGGAAACATCATTGGTGCAAAGCGGCGTCAGCGGGGGCGACGATGTTTCATTGGGGATCGGTCATACAGTCGGCAGCGGCCAAACCGGACATATTGCGGCTCGATCTGCCGCCACCCCTTGATGCGCGTGTTGGGCTACCTGACGCAGTCGGTCCGCGCTTTGCCATTTTTGCCGATGCTGAAGAGGAATTTGACTGGCGTGGTCCGTTTCGTCGCGACGCTTCGTCGACAGAGGCCATTGATGCGCTTCCCGAAGCGAACCAGTTTTTCGTCCGTGCCGGGTGCCTGCCGACTTATCTTGCCGACTGGCCAGTCGTCGCCAACCCCGCCAGCGCAGGCATTATGCGTTGCATGGTGCAAGATGGCACTTGTGATATCGGCACACAGCTTCACCCATGGGTCAATCCGCCGTTCAACGAAGATGTCAATATTATCAATAGTTACGCCGGTAATTTGCCCCTTACACTGGAGGCGGCAAAGCTAAACGCACTGACCGAAAAGATCGAAGCCGAAACAGGTGTTCGACCGACCGTATATCGCGCCGGGCGTTACGGCATTGGCGCCAATACCGCCGAATTGCTGGTGGCTGAGGGATACCGGCTTGATGTCTCGGTTCGCGCATCGTTCAATTACCGCGCACAGGGCGGCCCCGATTTTACAAACCACCCCATATGGCCGTGGCGCGTTGGAGAGCAGCTTTATGAAGTGCCTCTGACAGCAACGTATACAGGGCTGTTGCGTGACAAGCTTCATTTGACAAACTACGGGCCGGCACGCGGCCTTCTGGCGCGCACCGGTTTGTTTGATCGTGTGCCACTTACTCCCGAAGGCGTGCGCCTTCACGACGCTCTGATTGCTATCCGGCAATTGCTCGATAACGGGCACCAGTTGTTCAGCCTGTCCTTTCACACGCCGACGCTTGTGCCAGGCCACACGCCTTATGTGCGCTCGGCAAACGACTTGAAGAAGTTCTGGGCATGGTGGGACGGCGTGTTCAATCTTTTCGCCAAGCATAGCGTATTGCCGATCCGGTCAGGCGAGATTGTGGCCGCGCTTGAAGCAGCATGACGTTTCCTGCCCAAATCACGGTACAGGATACAAAGCCTGTCGCCGAAATCGTGCCCCTTTACGCAATTCCGGCATCGTGGGACGATCAATGGACAGACCTCGCAACCGCTGCAAGTGAACCGAATCCCTTTGCCGAGTGCTGGTTTATGCGTCCCGCAATTCGTAATTTTGCGACGCGTGCAGAAGACCGGATGTTAGCCATCTGGTTGAATGGTGTCCTGATTGGCATGCTGCCGCTTACAGTGGCGAAAAAATATGGACGCATGCCAGTGCGCCACATCGAAAACTGGGTTCATTATCATTGTTTTCTTGGTACCCCGCTGGTGAGATCCGGCTTCGAAACCATGTTCTGGGAGGTTGCGCTCAAGTCGCTCGACGACGATAGCAGCGCGCCAAACTTTCTTCATCTCGTTGGCATGAACCCGAACGGCCCTGTCTATGCCGGACTATGTGAAGCCCGCCGTGCCGACATCGTCCACCGCACCGAACGGGCGATGTTACGAAGCGATCTATCGCCCGACGCTTATTATGATGCCAATATCCGTCCCAAAAAACGCAAGGAAATACGCCGCCTTCGTGCACGGCTCGATGAACTCGGGTCGGTTGCGTTCGAACGACTTGCCGTTGATGGGCCCGTCGGCAACTGGGTTGCAGACTTTCTCGTGCTCGAAGCGTCAGGATGGAAAGGTCGCGAAGGCTCAGCGTTAATCGGGACACCAGCCACTAAGAACTTTTTCGAGACAACATCAGCCGCTGCACACAGGGTTGGTAAACTCGAAATGCTCCGTCTCACCCTCGACGGAAAACCCATTGCCATGCTCGTCAATTTCATGACACCGCCGGGCAGTTTTGCATTCAAAATTGCTTTCGACGAAACCTATGCCCGCTTTTCGCCTGGCGTCTTGATCAAGATAGAAAATCTGAAAATCCTGAGCCGTAGCGACATTCGTTGGACTGACAGCTGTGCGGTCGAGGATCACCCGATGATCAACAGCCTATGGTCCGAGCGGCGCTCGATTGTGCGCGTTACGGTGCCATTGTCAGGGGCGAAGCGAAAGGCAGCATTTTATTTGGCCCGCACAGTCGAAACCCTTGCGGCAAAGCTCCGGAGGCAATGATGGCGGCATTTCCCGACACCACGTCATTCGAACGGCTTTATCCCGAAACGCCGGGCCTCGTGACGCATAATCTTGCCAACCACAGCATGTTTAGCCTCGACGCCCTTGCACAACTGGCGGAACGGATGCCGCTCAACGATGTCGAATATAATCGCGGTGATCTGCCGCTAGGCATCGATTTTGATGCTGTTCCCGGCAACGGTCTTTCGGTGGGTGATACAATCCGCGGGATTGAAACCAACGGGTCATGGATGGTCCTGAAGTTTGTTGAGAAAGACGCAGCTTTCCGTGCGCTGCTAGGCGAAACACTTGCCGAGCTCGATGCCTCTATCCGCGAAAAGACAGGGCCGATGCTAAAGCAGGAAGCGTTCATATTCATTTCGAGCCCCAATTCGGTGACGCCGCTGCATTTTGATCCGGAGCATAATATCCTGCTGCAACTGCGCGGCACAAAATCGATGACGGTCTTTCCTGTGGATGACGAGGAAATCGCCCCACCTGTTGCCCACGAACGGCTTCACGCCGGCACTGGGCATCGGAATCTCGTTTGGGAAGATCATTATACCGCACGCGGAACGAAGTTTGATCTATCTGCCGGAGACGGCATTTACGTGCCGCTCATGGCGCCACACTGGGTGCAGAACGGCCCCTCGGTCTCGATCAGCTTTTCGGTCACTTGGCGCACGGCACACAGCTACGCCGAAGCAGAAGCGCGCGGTATGAATGCCATTCTGAGGCGGGTCGGCGTCGAACCGTCATCGCCGAAGCGCTATCCTGCGCGCAACCTGGCAAAATCATTTGTCTATCGCGCGATCCGCAAGGCACGAACGCTTTTAACGCGTTAAAGCGCCTGCCCCGTCGCCCAGCCACTCGCCCATGCCCATTGGAAATTATAGCCGCCTAGCCAGCCCGTCACATCGACAGCCTCACCAATGGCATAGAGCCCCGGCACTTTGCGTGCTTCCATCGTCCGCGATGACAATTCATCGGTGCTGATCCCACCAACGGTCACTTCGGCTTTGGCAAACCCTTCGGTCCCATTCGGGTGGAACTGCCATGATGCTAAAGCACGTTCGACTATTTCCAACGCATCGTCCTTAAAGTCTACCAACTCGCCATCCAAACCCGCCCGCTCAGCCAATGTTTCGGCAAGCCGCGCCGGCAAGTTAGCGCCGAGAACAGCTTTCACCCGATTGCGCGGTGCAGAGCGCTTGAGGGCGCGAAGCCACCCTCGTTCGGCATTCGGCAGGAAATCGACTGAAACCGGATCGCCATGCCGCCAATAAGATGATATCTGCAGCATCGCCGGACCCGACAGTCCGCGATGCGTGAACAACGCTGCCTCACGGAACTTTGTTCGGCCCGTCATCGCCGTGACTTCGCATGCAACACCCGACAATTCACGAAACAGGACGTCGTCGCCACCGAGCGTAAATGGCACCAGCGCCGGGCGCGGTTCGATGATCTTCAACCCAAATTGTCGCGCAAGGTCATAAGCGAAACCGGTTGCACCCATTTTCGGGATCGACGGTCCGCCGGTTGCGATCACTAGCGACGACGCCCGCGAAATCTGGTTGCCATGTCGAACAATGAACTGGCCATCGGCGTGACTGACGGCCGTAATCGTATCGCCGAACGAAAATGCGACACCACCAGCCGCACATTCGTCCATCAGCATTTCAACGATCTGCTTTGCGGACCCGTCACAGAACAATTGGCCAAGTGTCTTTTCGTGCCACGCAATTCCGTGGCGATCGACCAAGTCTATAAAATCTGCCGGTGCATAACGGCCCAGTGCTGATTTCGCGAAATGCGGGTTGGCCGAAATGTATCGGTCCGGCACAGCGTGGATATTGGTGAAATTGCACCGCCCGCCGCCGGAAATAAGGATTTTCTTCCCCGGCTGATCGGCATGGTCGATAACCAGCACGCGTCTCCCACGATGCCCTGCCGTTGCACCGCACATCAACCCTGCGCCACCCGCCCCGAGGATGATAACGTCGAAACTTGAAGTCACGAAGCGGCATTCGCATGATAAAATTCAAAGATCGTTCGCGCGACGATCTCCGACACGCCCGGTGCCTGCTGCAAATCTTCGAGACTTGCATTCTTCACTGCCCGCGCTGTGCCGAAGTGCATCAACAAGGCCTTCTTTCGCGCAGGGCCAATGCCCGGAACATCATCAAGCGTCGACGTAACCAATGCCTTGGCGCGTTTCGTCCGGTGCGCGCCGATGGCAAATCGGTGCGCTTCGTCGCGAAGGCGCTGCAGATAAAAGAGTACAGGATGATTTACCGGCAGCTGAAACTCGCGCCCGTCAGTCAGGTGAAATACCTCCCGTCCATCGCGCCCGTGATGCGGTCCCTTGGCGATCCCGACGAGCGGCACGTCCTCGACGCCCATGGCATCAAGCACGCCCTTCACCGCCGACAATTGCCCCTTTCCGCCATCGATCAGCAGCAGATCGGGCCACATGCCGTTCTCGCGATCGGGATCTTCTTCCTGTGCGCGCGTGAACCGGCGTTCGAGTACTTCGCGCATCATGCCAAAATCGTCACCGGGGATGGTTTCGGGATTCTTGATATTGAACTTGCGATACTGGCCTTTGATGAACCCCTCTGCCCCCGCAACGATCATCGCGCCGACCGAATTCGTCCCCTGGATATGACTGTTGTCATAGACTTCGATTCGTTTGGGTGGCCCGTCGAGGTCGAACAATTCGGCGACATCGCGCAGCAACTTGCCCTGCGTCGTCGATTCAGCGGCGCGGCGGTCGAGCGCTTCCTCGGCATTCCGTGTTGCCTGCTTGACCAAACGGACCCGATCACCGCGCTGCGGCATTGTCAGCACGGTCTTGCTGCCCAAGGCTTCTTCAAGCAGCGCTGCCTCGGCTAAAACCCGGTCCAGCAGAATAGTACGCGGCGGCGGGATTTCCTCGTAAAACTGCATCAGCAAGCTCGCCAGCACCTCATCCTCGGGCACGTCAGCGGTGTGCGCCGGAAAAAACGCACGGTGCCCCCAGTTTTGCCCGCCACGAATGAAAAACGCCTGCACGCAAGTCACGCCCGATTTGCACGCCAGAGCCCAGATGTCGGCATCGCCCACGCCATCTGCATTGATGGCTTGCGTCCCCTGAATGTAGGTCAGCGCACGTAGCCGATCACGATAAAGCGCTGCCCGTTCGAAATCCATTGCTTCGGCGGCAGACTCCATCGCAGAACCCAGCTTTGCCTGAACCGACGTCGCCTTGCCCGCGAGAAACGACTTGGCGTCACCAACAAGATCGGCATAATCTTGCGTTGATATGCGACCGACGCATGGGGCCGAACAACGCTTGATCTGGTAAAGCAAGCATGGCCGGTCCCGGTTTTTGAAGAAGCTGTCGTTGCAACTCCGCAACAGAAACAGCTTCTGCAACGCGTTCAGCGTCGTGTTGACCGATCCTGCACTGGCGAAGGGGCCGTAGTAATTGCCCTTCGCCCGTCGCGCCCCGCGGTGTTTCTGGATGCGCGGAAATTCGTGATCGGCACGCAACAGGATAAACGGGAAACTTTTATCGTCGCGCAACAGGACATTATAGGCGGGGCGATAGCGCTTGATCAGCTGTGCTTCGAGCAACAGCGCCTCGGCCTCATTGTTGGTCGTAACAATCGTCATTCCGCGCGTCTGCGCAACCATACGTTGCAATCGGCGCGGCAACCGCCCAACCTGCGTGTAATTCGTTACCCGATTGCGCAGTGAACGCGCTTTGCCGACATAGAGCACGTCGCCGCGTGTATCGGTCATCCGATAAACGCCCGGCTTTTGCGGGAGCGTGTTCAGGACGTTGCGAATCGCGGCAACGCCCGTATCCATATCGGGCTGGTCGCTGCCTTTTACCGTGTAGGTTGCTTTATCTTCATTGAAACGATCAGGCGATTGCGGGGACGACATGGCCGTTCCCTTACGCACTCAACCGCACGCCGTCACCTATTTGAGCGCAGCGAGTTCCGTCGTCAGCTTGGCAATACCGGCATCGGTGATCTGCTCGCTTGCCATCGGCTGAAGCTGCTTCAGGGTCATGCCCTTAAACTGCTCATACATTGCATGCGTGGTCATGCCCGGGAAAACAGCATCAAGGACAGCTTTCGCCTTAGCGTCGGCGGCAATGGCCTCGATTGGCATATCGACTGTGAATTTAGCAGCAGATGTCGGGGTAGCGATTTCTGCATGCCCGGTGACTGGCGTAATCAAGAGAAGCAAAATAGCAGCGGTTAAGTATTTCATCGTTGGCATCCTCTCTCGAGCGCTAATTAAGGCGGGCAATTGCGTTGTCGACCAATGCCTTGTCGTTACTGGCGCTGTGTGACTCTCCGATGACCCTCGCGGCGATGCTCGCTGCTGCACTGGCGGCAGTCGCGCGCACTTCAGCGACAGCGCTCCGCTCGGCCGCACCGATTTTATCCTCTGCCATTTTGGCTCGCCGCGTCGTCAGTTCAGACGCGTGCACCTTGGCCTGGACGAGCAGTGCATTCGCTTCGGCTTCGGCGTGGCCGATAATCGCTGCGGCATCGCCTGCGCTGGCTTTGCTCTGGGCCTGCGCTTTGGCAAGCAGTGCTTCGGCCTCAGCGCGGATAGCCTTGGCTTCGTCGAGCGTCCGACGGGTCTCCGCAATACGGGCATCGAGCGCATCCGTGATGATTTTCGGCGCCTTCGCAACAAAAATCGCCAGCAGAATGAAGATTGTCAGGCCAACGTAGACCCAGCCTTCGGCACTTAGACCAAGTAGTTCAGGGCCATGTTCGCCACTATGTACCGCACCGTTTGCTTCGGTCGTTGTATGGGTCTCTGTTGCCATCGTTATGCCGCCAATGCTGTTTTAGCAGCCACGGCCACCGTCTTGGCACCGGGACGTTTTCCCGTCAGCCGCTCAACAATGTCAGATGCCGCATCGGATGCAACGCTTTCGATTTCGCGAAGCGCATTACCTCGCGCAGCGGAAAGTGAAGCATCCGCCGCCGCTGCCTTTTCGGCAATCACCGCATTCCCCGCGGCGATCGCCTTTTCGACGCTGGCCGCAGCTTTTGCCTTTGCCTCGGCAATCGCAGCACGCGCAGACTTATGGGCGTCTTCGATACCGATAGCGTATGTGGCTGCCATTTGATCGGCCTCGGTCTTGGCACGTTCGGCCGTCGCGATGTCGCTCTTCACTTGGCCTTCACGCGCGTCCATCGTCCTGCCCAGTTTAGGCAACGTCAATTGCACGATCCCGAAATACAGGATCGCGAAAAAGATCGTCAGCCAGACAAGCTGGGGAACGAAATTGGCAAGATCAAACTGAGGCATCGTGGCTTACGAAAATGCGAGCGCCAGGGCGACGACTGCCGCGATCAGGCCCAGCGCTTCGGTCACCGCGAAGCCAAAGATCAGGCGACCGCCCATCTTGGCATCAGCTTCGGGATTGCGGAGCGCACCGTTCAGATACTGGCCGAAGATCGAACCCACGCCGATTGCGGCAAGACCTGCGCCAATTGCTGCCAGGCCGGCACCGATAACTTTTGCTGAACCGAGATCCATTTTTTATTCCTTTGTTGAAACTTACTTTGTTGAAACTTAGTGGAGGTTAACCGCGTCGTTCAGATAAATCGACGCGAGGAGAGCGAAAACATAAGCCTGCACAACGGCAATCAGCACTTCCAGAGCTGACAATGCGACGTTTACCGCAAGCGGCAAAAGGCCAAAGACGTAAGGCAGCGCACCGAATGAGCCAAGCGTCACGACAAAGGTGCCGAACACCTTCAGCAAAACGTGCCCCGCCGTCATATTGGCGAACAAACGAATGGCGAGTGTAAACGGACGGCTTAGAAAACTTAGGAATTCAATCGCAGCGACGAATACAGCCAGCGGGAAAAACGTGTTCTTTGGCCAGAACAGACTGAAGAAGTGCAAGCCGTGCTTTGCGAACCCGACAACGCAAACCAGCGCGAAGACGAGCACCGCTAGCCCCAGCGTCACAGCGATGTGGCTTGTCGGCGTAAACGCGCCAACCCACGGGATCAGACCAAGCAAATTGCACGCCAGAACGAAGATAAAGACGGAGAAAATAAGAGGAACAAATCGCTTGCCCTCGGGACCGACATTGTCATCGAGCATTTTTCGGACAAAGTCATAAAGATACTCAACGGCTGCCTGCGCGCGATTTGGGACCAGTTGCGGCTTCGCTGTCCCAATGAAGAGAAACGCCGCCACGGCAAGCAACGCGATCAACATCCACTGCGATGAATTGGTCCATGAAACGTCATAGCCCATCGCCTCAAGCGGGACTTTTCTGACGATTGCGAACTGTTCCATCGGGTTGGCCATCGGGTCTCTCTTAACTCTTTGGATCGGCGTCGAATTGCTTCGACGTCTGCATGGCTCGACGCGTTCCGGCAGCAAATCCGAGCAGCAACATGACGATCATCGCCCAAGGCGCGATTCCCGCAAATCGGTCGATCAGCCAGCCGATAAATGCTGACACCAGCACGGCACCGACAAATTCGATACCAACAGCCCAGCCCCGGCCCTCGGCCTGCGCATCGGCATTCGACGGACGCACCGAAGCCGCTTTTGCCGCCGCAATGCGAGCGTCGAGCGCGTCTTGATCAGTATTGCGGTCGTCGGCCAAGCCAGCGTGCCTTCACTTGCAGATAAAGAAACGCCGCCCTGCCTCGGATGAGCCCGAGGTCGGCGGCTTGCTGGCGCATTTAGAAAAGTGACGAACCCAAGTCAACCGTTGTGCGGTGCGGCAATCGCGCCCGTTCAGCTCGCGCAATAATCCGGCAGATCAATCGGGGCATTGCCGTTGCGGACGCGCCAGACACCATCGCGCAACTGATAAGCTTCACCTGCACCGACGCGGTTTGCCAGCGTCTTGCAGCCGACTGCCGCAGCAACGTCCTTGACGGTTACGCCGCGCTGCTCGGCCAGTTGGGTGTAGCCTGCGCGCCGCTTGATGTTGATCGCTTCGACCTCGGACTTGATTGCCGCCGTAACGGTCCCGCGGAGCCCAAGGTACCCGTCGGCCTGTTCGCCGATAACACCAGCGTCGATGGCAGCAGCGACAGCACTCGCTTGCGCGCGGGCAATGCCGACAGCCCCAACAGCCAAAGCGAGACCGACAGCAGCGGCGGCGATAAATTTCGAACGGCTCATCATTTCGGAAACAACTCCGGATTGCTGGTGATGAAATCATCGGCGTCCTTTTGGAGCTTCACGATGACTTCCTGTCTGATATTAACGTTGAGGTTGATCTCGATCGGCTTGTCGGGTGCCTTAATATTAATGCACCCGGAGCTTGCAAGAACAATGAGAAGTGCGGCTTTTTTCATGTCCGCTTGCCTCGCACCGCTAAACCTTAACGTCAATGTCGAGAACTTCATGGCTTCTTCTCGCTTTCGGGAGGCTGAACGGGTGGTTTTCGAATTTCCGGCAACGTGCGTTGCAGCAGCGAACTGGGATCCTGAAATGTGCGGGCGGTATTGAGCAGGCTGCGGAACGGCGCGGTCACTTTGATATTGAACACGAATGGCAGCCCGATGAACTGACGCGCGATGAAGCTTTTGGGCGGACTCAGCGGTGCTTCGTTGATGCCGTCGAAATTGATCTGCGAAATAATCTCGCCGTCCAGCGCGCCATTGAGAGCAATCGTCAAATTGTTATAGCGAATCGATTTCAACGCATCGAAGGCAAGTTTGGCATAGACGTTCATGTCGGCATTCGAGATTTCACCGACGTAGGCGAGCGTCCCGCCGCCCCGCCGGACAACCAGCCTTCCCCCCTCGATGCGACCCCCGTTCGCATCGAAATACATCGGCATCACGCCGTCGAATATGCCCGTTGCCGCGAGATTTTCGAACTCCAGTTGCTGGATGAATTTCGCTGCGTCGAGGCCGACGACGCGGAAGGTCAGCTTGCGGTCTCGGTCCAGACCCATGTCGATCGTTGTCGGATCAAGAAGCAGCTCGCCTCCAGCAAAAGGCCATGCGCCATTCTCTACTGCGATCCGCTGTTCTGGTAAAAGCCGATAAGAAATTACCCCATTGGTCACCAATGTGCCCGGATTGACGCTGGCAATACTCACTTGCTGTCCCGGCGGCGTGCCCATTGCAAGGAGATCGTCGAAAATGATCTCGCCTTTCAAGCCTGTCACAGGTCCAAAGGCAGCAGCGAAATCGAGATTGTCGGTCTTGAACCGCCCGGTGCTGGACACACCTTTCCGAGTCCAACGAATATCACCGCGGCCCGACACCGCGCCTTCGACATTTGCAATAACCCCGAGTGTCAGACGGGTAAGCTCTTCGGGTTGAAGGTTCCGGCCAAATCGCACGTTGGCCACATCAAGGACTGCCGAGCCCGTTCCGGCATCAAGATTATGGGTGATAACCACCTTCGACACTTCGGTTTTCGTGGATATCGAACGCAAGGTCGCCGTTGCATCGATCCGGCTGTCGAACAGGCGGAGTTTTGCATCTTCTGTCATTAAAGGGTTGAAGCGACCGGGCACCAATTCATCAGAAACCCGCAGTGCCCCTGAAAGGACAAGAGCGCCGTCGCGGAATGTCCACGTCCCCTCACCATTGTCGATCAACAGTGGGACGTTACCGATCTTGCCCGATGTACCCCCGAACCGGCCCAGAAAGCCGCCATTCAAAATGCGGCCATTTAATGAGCCGATTTCGAGCAAAGAGAGCCGGTCCGCTGTGCCAAGCCGCGCCGAAAGCCGGTCAACTGCAAAGCCATTTGCACCCAGCACAACCCGTGCTTTGCTCGCCGACATGTTGACTGGTGTGCCGCCAAGCTGTCCGCTCAGCCGAGGTGCATTGATGACCGCGCCGCCTTTGACTGCCCCACCGGCAACACGGACCAATGCACTCCCGCTTACCGGACAGACGTTGAGCAACGTCGGGTCCAGCGTTAGTCCCGCGATTGAAAGCAACCGAAACGCCAGCGGTGTGCAGCCATTATTGACCACGACACCCCCGTTCGCCGCGACCGTCGCGTTGACGGGAACACGAAGCCCCTCGACACGTCCACCGCTCAATGGTCCGTCGAGCAGCGCCACAGTCTCAAACCGCATGGCGCCCGAAGGATTGGCCGCAAACCTTATGCGGTCGAATGCGACGCGCGCGCCGCCACCGACAAACGGATCGATTTGCGCCGTACCAATTGTGATTCCGTCCGGGCGGCGTTGCAGCGTCGACGCCACTGTCGGAAAACCTCCACCGGATAGGTTGATCGTTGTATCCGCAACAAAGCCTGCGCTGCCAAAACGAATACCTTCCCCGCCCCTTATGCGCAGGACAGCGCCATTCGCGCCGATCGCGCGCAAGTCTGAAATGATTGCATTTCCCGAACCAAATGAAACGTCGGAAATGATTCTGAGTCCGGCTGCGGCCCCGCGAGTCGATACCGCAATTTGTAACAGCATCGGTTCCAAAGGCGTACCATCGGCAATACGTGCAGCCCGGTCTATGTCCGCAACAAAGCCAGCATCGGCAATCAGGCGTGCCACTTCTATCCTGCCCGCGCCGCTGAAACCTCTTCCCGTCGAAAACGTTCCGCGTGCGTCAATGGCAGCAAGGCGCGTTGTGCCGGCTCGCCCGGCCTCGGCTGCCAAATCTGCCGAACCTTTTGTATCGGCGGCATTGCCTTCAAAAGATATTTGCCCCGTTATCGATGCCAGCGTCGTATCGGCCCACCGTACGCCCCGCGCTTCGACGGCCGCACTGCCGCGCCAGCGATCCAGCGCAGAATTCAGTGTCACGTTCATGGCGACAGCCGGTTTTGCCACAGCAACACCTGAACAAAGCGCAGCATCGGCGCGGATCGGGCCGTTCAGTGTCGCGGCGCGGTTTCGCACACTGACGTCAACATAAGCCGTTGCCCGACTAACATCGCACCCGGACATTGCGAGCGCAGGAGCAATTGCCGCGAGCTTACCGGCAAAGCCGTTCGCAAGATTGCCCTTGCCGTCAAGACGCCCACCAACTTGCCCCCACGGACTATCGATCCGCATCCGTGCATCGGCGACATCGACCACAAGATCGGGCAGCGAAAATGGTGTTTTGCCATCAGTTTTCGGTAGCAATTTATCGACATCGCCAACGCTTAGCCGTCCGTCAACAATCCGTCCGCGCAACCGGATGCCGCCTGCGCGTATCTCGGCAATGGCGAACGATCCGAATCCCGTCGAAACACGGACCTCTGCCCAGTCAACCGTAAGGTCAGGCGATTTCGGGTCACCGATACGCAGGTTCTCGATCCGTTGCCACTGCAGCCCGATGTTTCTGACTGTGTAACTTGCGCGAACACTTCTGGATTCGAGCGCATTGCGAAGAGCGGTGTCTGCAATCGGTTTTCGCGCCAGCCATGTTCCGGCAACGCCAAGCGATACCAGCAGCAGCAAACCACCAAGGACACGAAGCATTGCTATGCGGCGCATGAAAAAATCATTGTGGGCACGCCATGCCTTAGAGACGCTTTCGGGGGCACCGATCAAGCGCAATTGCGTCTTTTCGTCGCGCGGCTTAGCAACGGCGTATGGCCGATGCATCACCTCCGAACGACGCCACCGGACATCGCGGCCGTCTGCGTTCCCGTTTGCTCGATGGTGGTGGCGAGGCGCTTCAGGATTACGAGCTGATCGAATATCTCCTCGCCCTGGCTATTCCCCGTCGGGATACGAAGCCACTTGCAAAGGCACTGTTAAGGGAATTCGGTGGGATAGGCGGGCTCCTTTCGGCCGACCCGGAAGCGCTTCTCCGCATCGATGGCGTCGGGGAAACCGCGGCGGCGGCGCTGAAAATCGTCCAGGCTTCGGCGCTGCGCCTGCTTCGTAACGCGATTGTCGAAAAACCGGTTCTTGCCAGCTGGCAGTCGCTGATCGATTATCTTCGCGCCGACATGGGGCACATCACCATTGAGCGCGTCCGGGTGCTTCATCTCAATGCCAAGAATATGCTGATCCGTGATGAAATAATAAGCGAAGGGTCGATCGATCAGGCCACCGTCCATGTCCGAGAAGTCATCCGCCGTGCCATCGACCTTGGGTCATCGGCAATCATCCTTGTGCACAACCATCCCAGCGGTGATCCCGCGCCGAGCCGCGCCGACATTGCCCTGACCCGCGACATTATCGATGCAGGAAAGCGCCTAAACGTCGCCGTGCACGATCATGTCATCATCGCTGCAAACGGCTATAGCAGCATGCGTGCGCTAGGGTTAATCTAACGCACGTATTTCATATATTTAGGCGCATCGGGACCGCAATTGAACAGCAGGTCAAGGATTGACACCTGATGGACGAATTCGCCCCATAGCTGCGCATACGCCGGGTAATTTGAATAGTCGCACCATTCAACAGCGATTCCCGCAGCATCAAAAAGGCGCTCATCTAAGTATGATTTTGCAGAAGGGCCCGACACATATACGTCGGCACCAGTTTGTTGACACAGCGAAACCAGCCGTTCGGTTTTACCCTGAACGAGGGTAAGCTCACGACAGTCACGTATCGAAGTTTGTAGCCCGAGGTTCGCACATATTGTATCAAGATACGACCTGTTTAGCTCGGCGAGCCTCTCATGCTGTTCCTGATAAAGAGGCTCCAGCCAAGTTGCGATTCTTTCAAAATGCGGCGCGCTGCGATAATTTGTGACCAGCGCATGCCAGTGGCGTGATTGCCAGTCGTGATTGGCAATCCGCGTATTATTGATCGTCTGATCATAAAGTCCTTTGGTAACCACTGGTACGGTGAGCCATTTACGCCCGTTCTCGGTCTTGATCTGGTTACGGTTGCGCCAATCCCGGCGCGTATATTGCACCTCGTCATATATGATGAACTCATCAACCGATGCGATCAGATCAAAGTAACCCTTCCATGGGATGTAGTTCGATTGAAGGATTGCGACGCGTTTCAACGTTTCCCTTTACCGGATGCAATCCGCTTTTGTTTGTCGCCAACAGGTTTAAGCAAAATTTGCTGTCGCGCGTTCGGAGGACCGCCTGTCAGATCAGGCATCGGCTTATATCATGGAAATTGAATGATCATGATCCAACATCCGTGAAATATGTAATTCAGGCATATTTGAGACGTTGCCTTTTATGATCAGCGCGTCGTCGCGAGCATCGCGGTTCCTGCCACGATCAAGCAGGTCGCGACGACACTGCGAAACGTCGCAGCCTCCCCCAAAAACATAACACCGAAAAATACCACAAAAATTGCCGAGGCGCAGGCGACAGGATAGGCATAGCTCAGGTCCAGTCGACCAAGGCAGGCGAACCAAAACAGGACGCTGGCGATCAACAGCGCAATCCCCATTCCGGCAACTGGTGCCGATCCCGTGGAAACAACCGAGAAAAACATGCGGCTGTCGAGGGACAATGGCCCCGTGCGGTTCATAACATGCTTCAAGGCAACCTGTCCGGCCGCACCCATTAGCATAGACAGCATCAGATATAAATTGCCGATCCAAAACTGCGACATGCGTTAACCCGTCTTTCGAACAATGATCGTAAAATCATACTCGTCATAATCGTGCATCAGCGCAACGTTGCGAGAAAAGTTCAATTTACAGTAATCAAAAAACATGCTTGGATCGGCATAAAACAGTTCCGGCTTCATTAAATGCTGATCAGAGTATTTCGTAAGTGCGTTAAACGAAAAACCCGACATTGATCGTTTATTCATTGCGTTCAAGGTTTCAAAAATATACTGAAGCCACTCATCATTCGGAATGTCGAATTTTCCACTGAATATCCCGCTCGCGATGCAATAGTCTGCTTGTGCAACATCTTCGCTGTGATCAATTTTCTGGAATTTCTTGGTGGGATGTAATGTTGATGCATCATCGACCATGATCGTTGATCGATCATATCCAATATAGTCGGCCAATGTAAAACCGGCTTCGTCGAGAAATGCCGAAAAATCACCCAAGCCGCAGCCGATGTCAGCAATCGAAAAACGTGCATTTTTGGCGTGCGTGATTACGTTCGCCAGCACCGCAAAGCGCCGCTGCTGTGCAATCTTATCCCGCCATCCCACGCGAATGGCGCGGTCTGCATCGCTTGACCTGCTGGCGTAATAACGGGTGAGATCATCATCGATCAGAACCTGAATATCAGCCATTATCGATCCTGTGCATTTTGCGAATGACCGTCAGCGGCCGTTTCTTTATCTCAAGAAACATTTTGGCCAGGTAAATACCTATAATACCAAGCGAAAATAGGATAAGGCCACCGATAAACCAGATCGAAATCAACGTGCTCGTCCAGCCTTCGATGAGTTCGTCAAAGACAAAACGTTGTATCAGCAGCCAGACAATAAACCCGAACGAAACACCCGTCATTATCAGCCCAAGCACAAATGAAGCAACCAGCGGGACGCTACTGAACGATGTGATCGAATCGACCATCATCCTGAGTTTGCGTCCAAAGCTATATGTCGACGTCCCCTTGCTCTCCTTTTTGACTGGAATTGAGCATTGCTCGAACCCGGCGAGAACAAAAATACCCCAAAGTTCCAGCTGAGTTTCCGGGTAGCTGACGACGGCATCGACATAGCGGCGAGACATCAGGCGCGCGGTCACACCGTCGGCCGGGTAATCAATATTCGAAAGCAGCGAAAACATCCAGTACCACAGCCGCCCGCTTATACGTTCGAACCAACCGCCCTTGCGATGTTGCTGAACGCCGTAAACCACATCAACTTCAGGATTTTTTGAAACTGTTGCCCAGTAGTCGGCAAGCAATTCGGGTGCTTCCTCCAGGTCGCTGTCGATCATGAAAACATGCCTGCCGCGCGCTTGCTGCAAACCAGTCATCAATGCCCTGTGATGACCAAAGTTCCGCGACAGATCGACCGCGACAACGCGCGGTTCCAACGTCTGGAGTGCAAGCACAACTGAAAGTGCCCGGTCGGGGGATCCATCGTTGACATAGATGATCTCGAAATCATCGGTGATACCGGAAGCTGCCGCAATAACGCGGGCATGAAAAGAGGCAACATGCATTTCCGAATGGAACAGCGTGGTTACAACCGAGAGTTCCATCGCATGCTACCGAAAAGTCATTACCGGAGGGCGGCGCGACATGCAGTTGGCCCCTCCGGCAAATAATTGGCGCGCCCGGAACGATTCGAACGTCCGACCCTCAGATTCGTAGTCTGATGCTCTATCCAGCTGAGCTACGGGCGCGCAGAAGGCGGAGCACTAGTCGCATGGTTGCGTCGGCGCAAGCCCGTTGCGACATCGCAGGACTGGTTCTAGGGCAGCAGTCATGAAGCTATCTGCGTTACCGCTTTTCTCCGTTGTCACTGCTGGTTGCGCGACATCAGCCAATCCGCCATCTTTGATGCCAAGAGCAATCGAGATACGAGCGCAAGCAGTTGCCGATCCCGCACCAGTTTCGACCCCCAGAGAGATTACCCCGACGCAGGCCGCGACGATCAAGGCACTTCTGATCGAGGCGCGCGCAGGCGATGCCGAGTTTGCCAAAGCGCAAAGTAGTGGCAGCAACGCTCTAGTATCGGCGCGTAACGCGGCATCGGGCAGCGAAGCATGGATCGCCGGCGAACTCGTTATTTCGGCGCTTCAGGTTGCACGCCAGCGAAGTGCCGGTGCCCTCTCTGAAATTGACACATTAGCCATAAATACCGGCGATCTTGCGATCCGCGATGCAACTGTCGGCGGTTTATTCGAAATATCAGCAGCTCAAACCGAAATTGCAGCCATAGTGGCACGCCAAACCGCCCGACTGGAATCGCTCAGCCGCTGATTGCCGTTTTATGCGCGAGCGCCAGTCGGACATAATGCGCAACACCGCGCTGATTATTCGCGATTTCCTCTGCCGACAGATCGCGGACTTTTTTGGCCGGTCTCCCCATCCACAGCTCGCCTGCGCCTATTATCTTGCCCGGCGTTAGCATCGCTCCTGCCGCCAGCATTCCATCGGATTTTATCGTGCAGCCGTCCATCACGATACTGCCGAGGCCGACGAACGCCCGATCGTGCAATATACTGCCGTGGAGCATTACCATATGGCCGATCAGGACATCGTCTCCGATAATAGTCGGCAGGCCCTCCGAAGCGCTCGCCCGCGGCGAGTCCACATGGATCACGCTGCCGTCCTGAATATTGCTCCGCGCGCCGATTCTGATCCGATTGACGTCACCGCGCAGAACACAGTTATACCAGATGCTCGACTCTGCGCCGATCTCGACATCACCAATGATGCGCGATCCCGATGCGACAAAGGCGTCGCCCGCAACCCTCGGAGATTTTCCATCGTAGGTGATCAGCTGCATCAATGGCCCCGAAGTGACTTCAACAGCGGTAATATACTGGCATAATCATCGGTCCAGCCATTGAAACCTTTGCGCCCGTTCAGCGCACGCCATTTGTCATTTCCTGATACTTCTTTAAGCCGGTCCAGCATCGCCGGATCTTGGGCAAGTGCTACCCAGGCCGACGGCGTATAGCCACGTTCAGCCTCTTTTCCACTGGCATCATAGTCACGCAAAACGGCATGCCATCCATCCACGCGGGATGCGGCAAGTATCGGCTCCAGATCGAGAAATCGATTGGAAATGTGCATGAGCAGCAAGCCGTTGGCGGCCAATCGCTTGCGGTAGACCCCCAGTGCCTCGCGCGTCAGCAAATGCATGGGCACTGCATCGGAAGAAAATGCGTCGATGACGAGAACATCAAGCCCGCCCGCTGCCTCCCGCTTCAGCACGATCCGCGCATCCCCGATTTCAATCGGAACATCGGGCAGGCACCGCGACAGGAACGTGAATTTAGCGGGATCGCGGGCAATCTTCACAATTGCCGGATCGATCTCGTAAAAGCGCCAATCTTGTCCTGACCGCGAATAGCAGGATACCGTGCCTGCGCCGAGGCCGACAATTCCGACCCGCGCCTTTTCCCCATAGAGCAACGGCAAATTGGCGAGCGTCAGCCCGACACCCGAGCGCGGCGCATAATAGGTCAATGGGTCGCGTTCGCGCCCTGCTTTCAGGCTTTGCAACCCATGAATTGTCGTTCCGTGGATTAAGGCACGGTTGACGCCGGGGCTTGTGCTGACGGTGTAAATCCCGAAAAAGCTGCGGACCTGATTATCCGTCGTCAGCGAATTGCGGATAGCGTGCCATCCCCCGAAATTGAACATCAAGGCGACGAGGCAGACCGCAAACACGGCGCGATTACCGATGGCGACGAGCCCGAGCGCGATAATGAGAATGGCAGTCCCTGCCATGCCACTCGGTGCTCCCGACTGGTTCGATACCAGAAATGCACCGATGGCAATTGCGCTGATGACAACCGCCGCAAGGCCGCGACGATTGCTTTCCCACATCTGCGCGCCGATCCCGAGCAGCGGCTTGGATGCGATGACCAACGCCGTCACGATAATGAGAATAGGATGTTCATAGCCCCAGTCAAAAATCAGCGGCGCAATCAATGCGCAAAACAATCCGCCAAGCACGCCGCCCGCCGACATCGCCAAATAAAATGCCGTCAATCGCGACGGGTTCGGACGCCTGTCATAAAGGGCCGCATGAAGCGTCACGGAAACAGTGAAGAGCAACACCAAACCAAGCGCGGCGAAAACAAACGGGAACTTCGCACTGTTGGCAAAAGCCGTACCGCCGCCAGCGAGGAGAATAATCGGCATTGCCGATGTGATCGCGTCGGATAGGCCGCGCTTTGCGGAGAACGCCACCGAAAAGCTCAGCAGGTAAAGCCCCAGCGGCACCACCCACAGCAGGGGCATTGCGACAATATCGGTCGTGAGGTGCGTGCTCGTTGACAGCATCAGCCCCGACGGGATTGCCGCAAGCAGCATCCACATCGAAATCTCGCGCCAGGTTGGCGCTGCACCAGTCGCAACCTGTTTTTCGGAAACGCCCGTTTTCGGCAGTGCAAACGCACAAACCGCGATTAGCAAGAGCAGCACGCCATAGCCGACGCTCCACAGCATGCTCTGCCCATTCAATGGCAGCAGCGGCTCGACGATAAGCGGATAAGCAATGAGTCCAGCAAAACTGCCAAGATTCGAAGCGGCATAGAGCGGATACGGATCACCGCCCCCCGACGCCGCAAACCAGCGCTGCATCAAGGGTGCCTGCGTCGCGACCATGAAGAACAGCGGACCAATCGATGCAATGAACAGCCACGGCACCCACAGGAAAGGATTGGCATTTGCGCTCGGGGTAACGGCGATCAGCCCGATAGGCAGCATCAGCGCCGCCGCCGCAAACAATGTCAGATGGATCATCGCCTGAAGCCGGGGTGCAAAGCGCCCGAGCCAGTGCGCATAGGCATAACCGCCGAGTAGTAGTGCCTGATAGACAAGCATTGCCGAGTTCCACACTGTCGGCGCGCCGCCAAGCCGCGGCAACGCCATCCGCGCAATCATCGGCTGGACTAGAAACAGCAGGAAAGAACCCGCACAGATCGTGAAAACATAGCGGAAACGCAGGCTGCGGTTGGTCTCAACTTGGTCCACGATAAGCCCCTTTGGCAATTCCACTGCCTTATCGTTGTGATCTTGTCTTATGGTTAACACGCAAGCAACCGAGCCGCATGTGCCGCGTGATACGTCAACACGCCCGAGCATCCGGCACGGCGAAACGCCATCAAGGTTTCCAGCACCAGCGCATCGCGGTCGCCTGCTCCCGCCGCTGCCGCCGCTTCGATCATCGCATATTCGCCCGAAACTTGATAAGCGAATACAGGAACTTCGAACCGTTCCTTCACCCGCCGAACAATGTCGAGATACGGCAGTCCGGGTTTGACCATCACGCTGTCGGCACCTTCGTCGATGTCGAGCGCCACTTCGCGCAAGGCTTCCTCGGCATTGGCAGGGTCCATCTGGT
>JANOZQ010000156.1:0-5789 GCA_031429555.1 Sphingomonas sp.
GACCTTGTCGCGCGCGGCGTTCCACATCATGCCCGGACCCTGGCGCGGGTAACGGAATGTTTCGAGCAGCGTTTTGGTTTCCATGCCGTCATTGGGTCGTTTGTTGAGGCCGAGCGAGCGTTTCAGCCCATCGATGACCGCGCTCCACAGACTCAGCCCCTTGATCCGCTGTGCCGCCCAATCCGCCGACATTTCGTTGCACGGCATGCCCCAGACTTTTTCGGTATAGGTCTTGAAAAAGATCGAATAGAGTTTGTGGCCGAACTGGTTGACGACCCAGTCTTCGAAACTTTTGACATTTTTGTTGGGAAACGCCTTCGCTTTGGCAAAGCTCAGCATGCACAGCGTCGACCGGATGATACCGAGATTGCCCAGCGCCTCGAACGCGCGCAGCGGATAGCTGTAGAATTTGCCTTCATAATAAATGCGGCTCATCCGCGGGCGCTGGATGAAATCGTCGGGCAGGATTTCATTCCACAGGTCGACAACTTCCTTTGATTTCGAAAAAAACCGGTGCCCGCCAATGTCGAACCGAAAGCCGCCATGTTCGACCGTGCGGCTGATCCCGCCGACATAGACGGGGTCCTTCTCTATCACGGTAACGCTAAGACCCTGTTTCGAAAGCAGATAAGCAGCCGTCAATCCCGCAGGACCAGCCCCGATAATCGCCACATCAACGGCATTGCTACGATGACTGGCGACCATGTTTTCCCCCGGCACGAACTCTCGTCGTCGGGAATGCGTCGCGAACACCTAAAAGATAGTTAACAAGCGGCCAAAATTGATTAACAAATGACGACTAGCAATCACGCCGCCCGAGCAAGCGCAGACGCAACGCATTGAGCTTGATAAATCCTTCTGCGTCGCGCTGGTCATAGGCACCTGCGTCATCCTCGAACGTCACCACTTTTTCGCTGTAAAGGCTGTGTGGTGATCGCCGCCCGGTGATGTGGCAGGCACCCTTGTAGAGCTTGAGCCGCACCGTGCCGGTCACCTTGGCTTGCGAATGATCGATGGCGGCTTGCAACATCTCGCGCTCGGGACTGAACCAGAAACCGTTGTAGACCAGCTCTGCATAGCGTGGCGCGAGTTCGTCCTTCAGATGTGCCGCGCCACGATCAAGCGTCAGCTGTTCGATGCCGCGATGCGCGAGATGCAGGATCGTGCCCCCCGGCGTTTCGTACATGCCGCGCGATTTCATGCCGACAAAGCGGTTCTCGACCAGATCGAGCCGCCCGATGCCATGCGCACGGCCAAGGTCATTGAGCTTTGCAAGCAAAGTTGCGGGCGACATCCCTTCGCCATTGACCGCGACAGCATCGCCGCGTTCAAAATCGACCGTGATCACCTCCGGCACATCTGGCGCATCCTCGGGATTGACGGTGCGCGAATAGACATAGTCGGGGACTTCATCCCACGGGTCTTCGAGGACTTTGCCTTCGGACGACGTATGCAGGATATTGGCGTCCGTTGAAAAAGGGCTTTCCCCGCGCTTGTCCTTTGCCACTGGAATTTGGTGCGCCTCTGCAAACGCAATCAGTGCGGTACGGCTATTCAAATCCCATTCGCGCCACGGGGCGATCACCTTGATGTCGGGGGCGAGCGCATAATAGCCGAGTTCGAAGCGGACCTGGTCATTGCCCTTGCCCGTTGCGCCGTGGCTGACCGCATCCGCACCGACAGCCCGCGCGATCTCGACCTGTCGCTTGGCAATCAGCGGCCGCGCAATCGATGTGCCGAGGAGATAGAGCCCCTCATAGACCGCGTTGGCGCGCATCATCGGGAAGACATAGTCGCGGACAAATTCCTCGCGCAGATCGTCGATGAAGATGTTCTCGTCACGCACACCCATCAGCTTGGCCTTGGCCCGCGCGGGTTCGAGCTCCTCGTCCTGACCCAGATCGGCGGTGAACGTCACCACTTCGCAGCCATAGGTCTGTTGCAACCATTTCAGGATAACGCTGGTGTCGAGACCGCCCGAATAGGCCAGAACCACTTTCTTGATGTCGCTCTTGTCAGTTCCCGGCACTTGGCAATTCCCTCGATTCGTGGCCTGCTCTTAGGCAAGCCGACTCGGGAGAGGAAGATGGCAGCGAACAAGACACAGGAAACCGATGCCCACGTGGCGGCGTTTGTGGCCAATGTCACCGACCCTGCGCAGCGGGCCGATGCCGAAACGCTGATCGAAATGATGGCCAGCGCGAGCGGCCATCCGCCCAGAATGTGGGGGCCTTCGATCATCGGCTTCGGCAGTTACCATTATAAGTATGACAGCGGACGCGAAGGCGCGTCGCTTCGCATCGGGTTTTCGCCGCGAAAGGGGCAGACGGTGGTCTACCTCATCGATGGCTATGACGATCGCGCCGATCAGCTCGCACGGCTCGGCAGGCACAAGATCGGAAAGGCCTGTCTTTATATCAAGCGGTTGTCGGACATCGATCAAGCCGTACTCGGCGAGATGATCGCGGGGTCACTGGCCGATATGGACGTCAAATACCCGCCCGAATGACTGTTCAACTCCGATACAGCTTTATCCGACTAATACAGTTGCTAACGTTGAATTGGAGATATATTATGACCAAGAAAGCAATGCTGATCGGCGGTATTGCCATCGTTGCGCTTGCTGTTCCCGCCATTGCGCAAATGGCCAAGCCTGATCGCCCCGCGCAGACCCGCGCCGAGGCCGAAGCCAAGGTCCGCAGCCACTTTGCCATGATCGATGCCGACAAGGATGGCTTTGTCACGGCGGAGGATATGGGCGCGATGCGCGGCGCGGCGATGGGCAAAATGTTCGAGCGCATGGACACCGATAAAAACGGATCGGTCAGCCGCGCCGAGTTTGACGCCATGCATGCGGGCGGCAAGCACCGTATGGGTGGCGGTAATGGCATGAAAATGGGTCGTGGCGGCGGACGCATGATGATGATGGCCGATACCGACAAGGATGGCCGTGTTGCGCTGACCGAAGCTGTCAGCGGTGCGCTGGCCATGTTCGATCGCGCCGATGCGAACAAGGATGGCACGCTGACCGCCGAGGAACGCCGTGCCGCACGACAGGCAATGCGCGACGCATGGCGGGCAAAGGCGACCGGCTAACCCATAATGCCGAGGAGCAGGAGCAGCGCGAGGAAAGCCATCAGCACGATGCCGCCGAAAGCACTGAGCAAGACCGTTCGTACGATTCCGCCGATCCTGCTAACGCCATAGGCACCGCGCATCTGGCGATAGATGTGGATCGGTGAAATGAATGTGCCCGCAATCGGCACGACTGGCTCTGGTGCGCCTGAAAATCCGATAGCTGTCAGTATAACCGTCAGGAACAGCATGAACGTCAGCGAGTAAGTCACGAACACCGCGTGGTCATAAACCTTGAATTGCCGCCGCCAGAAAAACAGCAGCCACACAAACGGCACGGACAGCGGGATCAGCGCCCAGCTATATTTATAAGCGCTTGATTGCACTTTGTAGAGCAGCAGATTGGGGTTCTTGTTGGCCTTGTCGATCCCCGCGTCGAGCGCAGGCCAGCCTGTTCTCAGGTCGGTAACGGTCCAGTCCGGCTTGCCCAGCAACACATTGCGCGCCGAATTGATGGCGTCAATTTCACGCTCAAGCTTGTCGCGTTGCGTTTTGAGCGCATCAATCGGCTGTCCGGCATCGCGGGCCTTATCAATGGCAAGGTCAATCGCATCCGCGCGCGCCGTCTCCCCTTTCAATGCCTTGTCGAGTTCGCCGAGCGGCTTGCCTTGCAAATTGGCCCTGATCGGCTGCATGTCGGGCGCCTGCATTTCTCCGGCGAAGCTGCTGACCACGGCAAACATCAAAAACACCGCGAACAAAAATAGGGCGAGCGGCGACACAAATTTTGCCCGTTCGCCGTGGATGTAGCGGCGGGTCAGTTCGCCCGGCCTGAACGCCAGCATCGGCAGGGTTTTCCATATCTTGCCTTCGAAATGAAAGACGCTGTGGAGAAGATCGTGGCCGTAGGCCGCTAGTGTCCTGTGAACATGCGCCTTTTGCCCGCAGTGATGACAGTGCGATCCCGCGAGAGCGGTACCGCAATTCAGACAGGCGCCGTGCGCGACAGCGGCCTCTTCACCATGATCGGGTTCAATAGCGCGCCCGATGATCGCCCCTGTCAGCGCGTCACCTGCCGCTTCCAATTCGATTGGCACTTCCCGTCCCCGCTTGCTGACGTCTCAACCAAGTGGATTGAATAACGTCATTTCGGAAACTTACCAGCTAGGCACCGGCGTACCATTCGTATCCGGCGGCATCTTCCCAATATCCGCCCTTGCCGCCGTAGTGCCCCGCGAGCGACGCCACGGCTTCGATTCGTTGGACATATTTGGCCTGCTTGTATCCCAATTGTCGCTCGACGCGGAGCCGCAAGGGCGCGCCGTTCGGGACGGGGAGGAGCGTGTCGTTCAGTGCCCAAGCCAGCATCGTCTGCGGGTGCAGCGCATCGACCATGTCCACCGATTCATAGTACATCGTCCCGTTCGATTGCGGATCGGCGCAGTGGAAAATGATGTAGTTGGCGCGCGGGCTGACACTGGCTTGATCAAGCAGATGTTTTAACGGCACGCCGGTCCATTTGCCGATCGCGCTCCACCCTTCGACGCAATCATGGCGCGTGATTTGCGACCGCGCGGGCATGGTCTTGAGCTCGGCGAGCGAATGCGCCTGGGGCCGCGCGACGAGACCGTCGATAACAAGCTGCCAGTCGTTAAACCCCGTTGCCATATGCCGCGCGTAAGCATCCCCCGACGGTGTCCGCGTGCCGTTCGCGCGGAACACGGGCGAGCGCTGGTTCGGCGCGAATTCCTTAGCAAGCGCGTTCCGGTCCTGAAGCGTCCGGTGGAGCGCGTAGTTTGCGTCCTCGCCGGTTTTGAGCAACGCGCGGAACGACGGGTTGTTGCCGAGGGCATCGCAGCCCGAAACAAGCGCCCCTGCTCCGCCGACCAACAGCGTGCGTCGTGTGAGAATGCCGCTCATGCAGGCTCTCCCGCGGGTTCGGCAACTTTCGCGGGGCGATTCGGCGGGACGCGGAACTTGCCGGTAATCATCGAGCGGATTTCATTATACGGCCCCGCCAGCAGCACGAGCAGCAGATGCACGACGATGAACAGCGCAATCGCAGCGGCGCAAAGGAAATGGATCGACCGCGCCGTCGCGCGTCCGCCGAACAGGTCGATCGCCCAGGTGGTCAGCGGCGAAATGCCCGGTGACAGGCACATGCCGGTCAGGATAACCAACGGAAACAGCACGAACAGCACGATGATATACGTGATCTTCTGTAGCGTATTGTAGCTCAAGGCCGCCGCACCGGTCGGGAATTGCAACGTCGCGTGGTGCTTGATCTCTGCCCACAAATGCTTCGGCGCAACTTCGGCGCGGGTCAGCGTCAGGTCACGCGCGATGTGCCGGTTTATCAGGCTTATGACGAGATAGATCAAAAATCCGACCGCCATCACCCAGGCAAAAAACAGGTGCCAATGCCGCGCCAGCGCCAGATTATAGGTCGACGGGATCGTCGCCCATCCGGGGAACCGCCCGCCCTCGATAAACCAGCCGATGCTCAGCCACGGCGTATCGAGATTCGCGCCATATTGTCCCCAATAGAGATGCGGGTGCGCGTTCGAAATCATCATGCCCGACATCAGCATGACGATGATCGCGACCGCGTTGATCCAGTGCCACAGCCGCGTCGAAATGCGGTGCCGCTTGACGAGCTCGCCGCCCTTGATTTCTGTCGGTTCCATCATCGCATTTCGAAGCTGCGCCCGCTT
>JANOZQ010000157.1:0-15388 GCA_031429555.1 Sphingomonas sp.
CTGTACATCAACCGGCCATAGGCCTGAACGGCATCGGACAGATCATATTTGAAAAACAGAGAGCCATTGATACGCTTGAGCGGCTGCACCATCAGGAAATCGCGCGTGTAATCGGTCGTCTGCGGGGTCAGGGTGAATTGCCCGAACCCGTCGAATGAGAACGCGCGTCCACTCGCCACATCGGTGAAGTTCCCGCCTGCGCCTGCAACAGGGACATTGTTGCGCAGTGCAAAAGCACGCTTGCCCTGCGTCAGGCCGTTGCGCTGTGTGTATTCGGCATAGCCGACGATGCTGCCGCGATCACCAAGCCCCATGCCGAACGTCGCATAGCCGCCGAACTGTGACGCGCCGCCTGCTACAGCACGATAATTGCCCGATGCGGTGAGCCCGCGAATGTCATCGTCGATAATGAAGTTCACGACACCGGCCACAGCATCTGCGCCGTAAACGGCTGCTGCCCCGCCGGTCAGCACATCGACACGCTTGAGCAATGGTGCGGGAATCGCGTTCACATCGACCGCGTTGCGGAAACTGAACGGCGTCGCGCGCGTGCCGTTTATGAGCACAAGTGTGCGGTTCTGGCCGAGGTTACGGAGGTCAAGCGTTTGCGCGCCATAGCCATCGCTGCCCGTCGACGTCGAATTCACGCCACCCGCTAGTTGCGGCAACCTTACCGAAAAATCCTCGATTGTGACCGCGCGGGCCAGCTTGATCTGTTCGCCGGTCGTGATCGCAACGGGGCTGATCCCCTGAAGGTCGGCACGCGGAATGCGCGAGCCCGTAACCACAATGTCGGATTCCGGCGTGCTTTCAGCCTCCTGCGCATAAACGCCTTGCGCCCATAATGCCGTCGATAAGGCCGTGGCCGCCAAAATGCGGCGTGAAATCTTGTAAGCCATCCCCGATGCTCCTCACCTGCGATCCCGCGATTTGCGCGTGGATTTCGTTATGCATACCAATCTAGGACCAATTATGATCTATGGCAATATTGGGTTGGTAATTTAATACCAATTGAAACATCGGCTGAGGCGCTTAGTTCAACCCCAAACGGCGTGGACGAAAATCATTCGGATCAATCGAATACCGGGCCAGTTTGTCATAGAGTGTTTTACGCGGCAGCTGCAGTGCCCGCATTGTTGCCGTGATGTCTCCTTTGTGGCGATCAAGCGCGGCACGGATCGTTTCAGCCTCGAACACAGCAATGGCGTCTTTAAGGCCAGGGACATCCCGACTCGTCGATGGGGGCGGTGCGGTGCCGCCAAGACCAAGGGCAACACTGGCGGCAAAGCTGCGCAATTCGCGGACGTTGCCCGGCCAATCATGATCCTGCAGCCGACGCCAGACAGATGGTGACAACATGGGCGGATCACGATTCAGTTCGTCAGCCGCCTCGGCCAGAAAAGCCCGGAAAAGGACAACGACATCGCCGCGTCGTTCGCGCAAGGGCGGCACGACAAGCCGATAAGCGCCGAGCCGGAAATAGAGCGAGCGATCAAATTCTCCGCGGTCGATCATGCCATCAAGATCTGAAGCCGTGGCCGAAATCGTCCGGAAGCTACTGGTGCGGGGCTGGTTTGCACCAACGGGCAGGACCAACCGCTGCTCGAGCACTTGCTGGATCCTCGCCTGCAGCTCTCGGGGGAGGCCATCGACATGATCAAGGAAAAGCGTTCCGCCATCTGCCTGAACCAGCTGACCCGTACGCGGGAATTGCGCCCCCGTTATTCCACCGCTGACATGGCCGAACAAAAGGCTTTCAGCCTGGTTGGCCGGTAATGCGTCACAATCGACGGTAATCATCGGTTTGCGCGCGCGTGGACTACGGCTGTGGAGTGTTTTTGCAATCAGGCTTTTGCCCACCCCGCTCTCGCCTATGATCATCACATCGATGTCAGCCTGCGCCAACTGGGTTAGTGAGCGTCGAAGCTGTTCGATCTCGGCGGATTCACCGAGGATCGCGCCGCTGGCTTGCCCAACGGGCTGCGCGCGCAGGCCACGGTTCTCGAGAACCAGTGCCCGCTTCTCTAATGCGCGGCGCACGGATGCAATCATGGCATTGCCATCAAGCGGTTTGGAAAGAAAATCGTAGGCACCGCGCCGGACCAGATCAACGGCGGTCGCGATGTCACCATGACCGGACATTATGATAACCGGGAGTTCGGGATCGCACCGCAACAAACGATCAAACAGGGCACGACCATCAAGTCCCGGCATTCTAAGGTCGGAAATCACGATGCCGGGAAATGTGGCATCAACCCGTGCCAAGGCACTTTCGGCATCGGCGAATTCGATTGGAATTAACTGCTCAAGTTCGATCATTTCGGACAGAGCCGAACGGATATCGGCTTCATCATCGACGATGGCGACCGTGGTAACCGACGCCGTCACGCCGCAACTTTCAGTGTCAGCCTAAATTCTGCGCCTGTGTCTGAAACGACTGAGTGCAGTTCGCCGCCGAAATCGGCAATGATGTCGCGGCTAATAACGAGTCCCAGCCCAAGCCCGTCATCCTTCGACGTCGAAAAAGGCTGAAACAGTCGCTCGCGCACATCAGCGGCTATGCCGGGGCCATTGTCACAGACAGTGATGTTTGCCGTCCGTCCTGCTATTTCGACGATAATGTCGATCCGGCCACCGTCGCCCATGGCATCAATCGCGTTCTGGATCAGATTCACAAAAACCTGTTCAAGTCTGCCTTGTTCACCAACGACGTTAACATCGGCATTGTTGATTGTCAGGGTTGTCGCGGTCGTCCTGATCCGGTCGCCCAGCAGCATTTGCGTGCCATCAAGCACCGCTTGCAAGGAAACTGTGCCAACGCGGCCGTCCGCGCGGCGCGCAAAACGCCGCAACTCACCTGTGATCGCCCCCATGCGAGCGGTCAGCGCGCTAATTTCACCGAGCGCCGTCGCTGCTTCGGCAGTACGTCCGGTCTCAATAAATTTGTGTGCATTCTGGGCACGGATACCGATTGCCGTAAGGGGCTGGTTGATCTCATGGCCGATGCCCGCTGCCATTTGGCCAAGGCTGGAAAGCTTGTTCGCCTGAACCAATCGGTCTTTGAGGTCGGCGATGCGCGCAGCGATTTCGCGTTGCTCATTCATGATGATCGCGCGGCGGCGAAAGGCATTGAAGAACACCAGCGCTGCCAAGACTCCTGCCCCGACCAATATAACAAGACGGCCGGTCGTTCGCGCCGCACCAACAGCTTGCTCGAGCGGAGCCAGGACATAGACCGACCAGCCGTTGGGCAGAGTTTCCAGCGCGGCGATCATACGCGTCGCGGGCCCAAACGCGCTCGCGCTGTTGATGACCGTCTTGCTCGCAAACCACTCGTTCTGGCGTAACGGCGCGTTTCCGAATTCGACTTGCGCACGCAACTTGGTCTGCTCTGCGTCGTTAAGTTTCCGAATTGTCTGAAATCGCCATGCAGGGACGCTACTGACCAAAATAACGCCCTGGTTGCTTGTCACAAATGCAGAGCCTGCCGACGTTGCCCATTCGCGTTCAAGCCGGTCAAAGCGAATTTTGACCACAATCACACCGGTCGATTTGTCCGGCGTCACGACGCGTCTGGCAACGAACAGGCCGGGTATGCGGCTGCGCGTGCCGAGTGCATATTGCTCCCATTCGCCGCGCGATAGTGCCTCTTTAAAATACGCCCGAAACCGGTAGTTTTCGCCTAGAAAGCTGTCCGCTTGTTGCCAGTTGCTCGACGCAATGGTGGTTCCCTGATCATCAAGGAGATAGATCACCGAAGCATCAAGCACCGTCGAGAGATTGGCGAGCCGTCCATTCAACCGATCTGTTGCGGTAGCCGTCCGCGTATCGAGCAGCCGAGCGACATCTGAATCAGCGGAAAGCGTTGTCGCCACCAACCGGAATTTATCAACCTGTCGTTGAAAGCTCGACGCAGTCAGCCTCGCAACACTTGTCAGGCGCGCCCGTTCGGCATCGACCGCGCGAAGGGCGGCGAGGTGATCCGACAATAATATCATCGCGCAGAAAACCACCAAAACCAAGACGGGTATAAAAATCCGGCGGTACCGGTGGCCCTGTGCGGCAAAATTCTTGACCAACATTGGGGAACCTTAGGCGAATATCCGCACAAAGTAAGTCTTGTTGAGCGAAAATCCGCACACTGCGCCTTAGTATTGCAGTTTTTAGACAAAGAATTCAAATAGTTACTAAAGTAAAGTTTTCCTCACGGGATCAACCAAAACTCTTCCAAAGATAGCAAAAGAGAGCAACGAACAGTTTCGCGTTCCGCAAGGGAGAGTCAATCATCGCACCGCTGCCAACACCGGCCCGCACCACGCCGCTCTACGCACATCTGTATGTGCAAGTGATTGTGGCAATTGTGCTTGGCGTCGCCGTTGGCTTCGTCGCGCCCGACACGGGGGTGGCTCTGCAACCGCTCGGTGATGGCTTCATCAAGCTGGTAAAGATGATTATTGCGCCCGTCATCTTCCTGACGATAGCGACAGGCATCGCAGGGATGGGGCAAGTCGGTGCCGTCGGTCGTGTTGCCGGCAAGGCGTTCGCTTACTTCCTGGCTGTTTCAACACTGGCACTGATAATCGGTTTGATCGTCGCCAACGTCGTCCAGCCGGGTTCAGGTCTCAACATCGATCCTGCGACGCTCGACGCTTCGGCGGTCAAAACCTATGCCGACAAGGCGCATGACGCGAGCATAACGGCCTTTCTGCTCGACGTTATTCCAACGACGATGGTCTCGGCGCTAACAGCGGGTTCAATCCTGCAAGTTCTCTTGGTCGCCGTCCTCTTTGGCATATCAATGGCGCTGGTTGGCGCGCCTGCCGCGCCCGTGTTGCGCGCGCTGGAAAGCATCAGCGCGATTGTTTTCAAAATGGTCGCACTGGTCATGCGGGCCGCTCCGATCGGCGCTTTCGGAGCCATGGCGTTTACGATTGGCAAATACGGCATTGGCACGCTTGTCTCGCTCGGGTCACTTGTCGCCACATTTTATGCAACATCATTGCTCTTCGTGTTGATCGTGCTGGGCAGCATTGCGCGGCTCAACGGCTTCTCGATTATTGCGCTGATCCGGTATCTCAAAGCGGAGCTGCTACTGGTTTTGGGCACATCATCATCCGAAGCCGCGCTCCCCTCGCTGATCGACAAGATGGAGCGTGCGGGTTGCGCGAAGTCGGTCGTGGGGCTGGTCGTGCCCACGGGTTATTCTTTCAATCTCGACGGTACCAACATCTACATGACACTTGCCGCGTTGTTTATCGCGCAGGCGACCGGAATCGAGTTGTCGCTGGGCGACCAGATCGCGCTCCTGCTGGTTGCCATGATCAGTTCAAAGGGTGCAGCGGGTGTTACCGGCGCAGGCTTCATCACCCTAGCGGCGACTTTGTCTATCGTGCCGTCAATCCCGCTGGCGGGCCTTGCACTTATTCTCGGCATCGACCGCTTCATGAGCGAGTGCCGCGCGCTGACCAATTTCATGGGCAATGCGGTGGCGACGATCGTGGTGGCGCGCTGGGAAAACGCGCTCGATGTCGATCAACTTCATGCGGCACTCGCAAAGGGGCCGGACATGAGCACGCCAATTCCGGTGCCCGTCGAAGCCGACGCTGACTGAACCAGACCAAAAAAAGAAGTATGGGAGAGAGAAAATGACAACGAACCGCAAAATCTGGGTGGCATCGACCGCCATTGCACTCAGCGTCTCGGTGCCTGCATTCGCGCAGACTACGGAAAGTGCTGCGCAAGCTCCTGAAGAGCAACCCGAAATCACGGTCATCGGATCACGCGGCAAGGCGCGGACCGACGTAGATCGCCCGGTGCCTGTCGATGTCGTCAGCACCGAAGAACTCAAAGCAACCGGCCAGACCGACCTGGGCCAGCAGGTTCAGTTCACGTCGCCTTCGTTCAACTCGGCCAAATACGGCGTCAACGGTGCGACCAACTTCGCTGATCCTGCCTCATTGCGCGGCCTTGCGCCCGATCAGGTGCTGCTCCTGATCAACGGGCATCGCCGTCACCAGTTTTCGGCGCTTAATCTCAATGTCTCGCCGGGCCTCGGCACTGTCGTATCGGATTTGAATAGCATCCCGACGGCGGCTGTCGGACGTATCGAAGTGTTGCGCGACGGGGCGGCGGCCCAATATGGGTCCGACGCGATTGCGGGCATCGTCAACCTCGCGCTCAAGGATTCGGATGAAGGCGGTTCGATTGGCCTGACAACCGGCCTGAACAAGGAAGGCGACGGCTTTACGATCAAAGCGTCGATCAACCAGGGATTGAAAATCGGCGACGGCGGTTTTCTGAACTACACGCTCGAATATTTCGGCACTGACGGCACGAACCGGTCGGACCCCTATGACGGCGTCCTTTATCCCGCGACCCCCGCCAATTATGCCGTTACCGGGCCGACGCCGGACTTTCCTTACCTCACCGCAAACCCGCGCGCGGATCGCGGCGTCTATCCGCAAGGGTCGTTTGTCGTCGGCAATTACGGATCGAACCGCAACCGGACCTATCAGGCGTTCCTGAATTCCGAGGCACCGTTGTCCGACACGCTTAAAGTCTATGTATTCGGCGGCTACTCGCGCAAGGACATTCAGGCATTCGGCTTCTTCCGTGCGCCGGCCACCCGCGCGAATGCCGTGCTTTCGATTTTCCCCGACGGTTATGTGCCCGTCCTGCCTGGTCGCTCGATCGATTATTCGGCGAACAGCGGACTGAAAGCCGAGCTTGGCGGCTGGGACATCGATCTCGGCTACGGCTTTGGCCACAACCACCTCGACCAGTTTGCCCAGAACACCGTCAACGCGTCGCTGGGCAGTGCAAGCCCGACAAGCTTCTATGTCGGGCGCACTGAATTCAACCAGCAAGTCGTTGACCTGACCGGCTCGAAGGATTTGGGCTCTGTTGGTGGCATCCAATCGCTGAACGTGGCGATGGGTGTGCAGTGGCGGCGCGACAATTTCCGCGTCGGGCGGGGCGATCTCGCCTCCTATGTCCTTGGCCCCCTAACTCTGTCGGGTCGCACCGCAGGTTCGAACGGCCGACCGGGTTATGCCCCGGCGGACGAGAACAACATCAGCCGCCGAAACATCGCGGCGTTCATCGATGTTGAAGCCGATATTTCGGAGGCATTTCTGATAACCACGGCGCTCCGCTATGAAAACTATAGCGACTTCGGCGGAAACCTCTCGGGCAAGCTCGCGGCTCGTTACAAGCTGAGCGATGGCATTGCCATTCGTGGCTCTTACAACCGCGGCTTCCGCGCGCCGTCGCTGGCGCAGATCGGCAACCGCGTGAACACGTCGACTGTGCAGAACAACCTGATCCTGCAAACGCAACAGATCGCGAGCAGCGACCCACGTCTTAAAACGCTGGGTATTTCAGATCCGAAGGCGGAAATTTCGGACAACTTTAGCGCCGGCATCACTGGTGCGCTCGGCGCATTTACCTTCACTGTCGATGCGTTCCAGATCAATATCAAGGACCGCATTGCCATCACCGATGGCATATTGTCGGCAAACTTCCCGGCCGTTGCCGCACTCTTTCCCGGCGTCCGCGAAATTCGTTTCTTTACCAACCAGATCGACACGCGCACGCGCGGCGTCGATGTCGTCGCGACCTATAAAGTTGATATCGGTCCAGGACAGTTGAAGCTGACGCTGGCGGGCACGCATGCCGAAACCAAAGTGCTGCGCCAGCGCGCGACACCGACAGCATTGGTCGCAGGCGCAACACCGGCTAATCAGGCCACAGCGCTTGTCGGTCTGACGGCCATCGAACTGATCGAAGTTGCGCAGCCCCGCACCAAAATCCTGTTCTCGACCAATTTCGAAACTGGCGGCCTGACGCTCGGCGCCCGGGCCAGCTATTTTGGCGCGGTCGAGGCATTCAGCACGGGGCTCAGTGCCACCGACAAAAACGTCACCTGCAACGCGGCCAATCGATGTGTCCAGAAATTCGGTGCGAAAACGATCTTCGATCTGAACGTCACCTACGCGTTCTCCGAGGCACTCTCGCTGACTTTGGGAGCGAACAACCTGTTCGACACTTATCCCGACAAATGGAACAACCGCCGTGACGGCGCGACGGGTGAGGCCGCATCCTATTCAAACGGCCAGACCCCCTACACCCGGAATGCGAACCAGTTCGGTTTCAACGGCAGCTATTATTATTTGACTGCCAACGTGAACTTCTAGGGAATTTAGCGCTGCATCTGATCCAGGATGTCGCTGATCGCAACGAAGGCAAAGCATACCGAGCTATCAGCGACGCCATAGGGCATGAACAAGTCATCGCCCACACGGATGGCGCCGCAGGTATAGACGACGTTGGGCACATAACCTTCGCGGTCTTCGTCGGCGGCCGACAATATCGGGTTCGGGGTTCGGCCGAGAACGATCGAAGGATCGTCCTTGTCGAGCAGTGCAGCACCAATGGCATATTTTCGCATTGCGCCGACGCCGTGGGTCAACACCAGCCAGCCCTCGTCAAGTTCGATGGGGGCACCGCAATTGCCGATCTGGACCAGCTCCCAGGGGAATTTCGGCTCGAGCAGCAATTGGCCGCCTTCCCATTCCGCAATATCATTTGACCGCAGGAGGTAAAGGTTTTTGCCGTCCTGCCGCCCGATCATCAGATACTGGCCGTCGATCTTGCGCGGGAACAATGCCATCCCCTTATTGCGGCCTGCCCCGCCGCGGATCGGCGTCAGGGTAAAATCCTGAAAATCGCGTGTGCGCAGCAATTCCGAACGGATGTCGCGTCCACTATAGGCTGTATAGGTGCCGATCCATTCGCTGTTGCCGCTGTCGCGCTGAAATTCGACAAGGCGCAGGTCTTCGAGGCCATTGCGCTGCGCCTCCGTAATCGGAAATATGACAGTGCCAGAAATCGTGCTGTCGCGGTGGCGATAGACGGACACGCTGTCGGTCAATTTATCGTCCTTGCGGTTCGCGAGCATTGCGGCTGTCGCAAAGGCGGGCTGGGGCAGCAATGTAAGGTGCCGACCGGCCGAAATGATTCCCTCACGAAACGCAATCGTCGAGATATGCCCCTCGCCCACCGCGCGTAGCGACAGGAGAATGCGCACGCTCCCTTCCTGAAGGCCCGACTGGTCGGGTGACCGCACAACACTGGGGTTCATCAACGCAGCGGCGGCAAAACTATATTCGTGACAGAAATAGGCCCCGATCAACCGGCGCGTTTCGCGCTTGACGTTGTGACCGTTCAGTCCAAGCTTTGGCTCGATCTCGGCATAACGGTCATCGAAGACTTTTTCGATTTGCCAGTGGCGATCCTCGAAATCGCGTAGCACGACGCTCAGTTCCGCGCGCACCGTGCGTGAATCGAGTGCCAATATGTCTTGCGTCAGTTTTTGCACGCGCTCGAGATCAGGGCCGGACGCCTGCCACGCGAGATGAAATGGACGGACCACGACGCGCGCCGGATCGGCGTGGAGCCGCAGTTCATGCTGAAAAAGATCAATCATTATGCAGCGAGCTTGGCAGCCAAACCCCGCATGGCGCAAGTGGCTAGCTGATACGCCAGAACTGATTCCGCCCCTTCGTTCAAATTCAGACCACGGGGATTGATCCCATCGCGACACGTGCCGGTAAGCGGATCTGCGACAACAACGCCGCGGTCATTGGCACCACCGAACCAGTCATAGGCCCGCTGGGCATTGACCAGCCAGATGGCATCGCCTGTGGCATCGTAGGCCGCCGTCGCGCCGTCGATCGCCGCCCAGATTTCGACCGGCTGTTGGTCGAAGCCGCGCGGGCCGGTGCGCTCGTTGCCGAAACTCTCCGACCCGACAGGCCGAAAATTACCCGTAGCCGTCGTCTGCCGGTCAAAAATCCACTGCATCGTCGTCAATCCGCAAACAATAATGTCGTTGCGATCCAGCCTGAGGCCAGCGCGGATCATAGCCTCGGGCAGTCGGCAATTGTCATAGGCAAGCACGCTCTCAAACCACGGCCAGTCGGGCGTGCTCGTCTCGGAAAAGCGTTGCAACAGTTTCCCGGCCCCGGTCGCCAGTGTGGCATGGGCCAATTCGTTCAACGGATCAGCTTGAACGACATAGTCGCTTCCAAGCATTGCAAAGGCCGTCGCGCGCGGCGACCCGAACCCTGATGCCGAAGACGCGGTCCGGTTGAACAAACCATGCGCCCATGCACGCGTGGCCGGTGCACGTCCCTCCAGTGTGGTCGCGCCCAACGCCCACAATGTCCGACCGCAACTATCTTCCGACCCCGCGTCTTCAAGCCAGTTGCGCCGGAAATCCATGAAATTGCGGAACTCACCCGTCGTATCGTTCCAGGCACTTTCGACAAATGCCGCAAATGTCGTCACCATCCGGTCGCGATGCGGGGCAGCATCCGGCCCGAGCCGGTTCATGAGCATCAGCGCGCGCGCATTGTCATCAACACAATAACCGTGCGCGCGGTGAGGAACGTTGTGGATGCTGTGTTGCAGGATGCCGGTGTCGTCGCAGATGCGCAGCAACCCTTCGATGCCGATCGCTTGCACTTCGGGCAATATCGGCGACGGCACTTTCACGTCGCTGATGACGTCCATGCAGCGCGCCCCGAACAACGGCCAGATCATCTCGCGACCACGGCGATAGGCGCGCTCCTGTAGCGCGCGGAGACGTTCAGGATTGTCGAGCAACGAACCGATAGCGTCGCCGATCCGCGCACTGTCGTTAAACGGGACGAGTACACCATGATCATCGGCGAGCAGCTCGACCGCGTGTACATAAGGCGTCGACACAACGGCCTTGCCGAGCGCCACAGCATAGGAAAGCGTGCCCGACGTCGATTGCGCGGCACCCGGATAGGGCGTTACGTAAATATCTGCCGCTTCAAGGAGGTCGAGCAGCTCAGGCGTTTCGACAAACGTGTCGAGCCAATGGATATGGCCCTCGACACCCAATGCTTTCGCTTGCGCATGAAGCCGTTCACGATAAGCCTCCCCTTCGCGGGCAACCAGATTGGGATGCGTCGCGCCAATGATGCAATACAGTAAATCGGGATGATCGACGATGATCGCGGGTAACGCGGCAATGACAGCTTCGATTCCTTTACCCGGTGACAAAAGGCCGAACGTCATCAGGACTTGTCGCCCCTCAAAGCCAAACTTCTTCTTGAACTGCGCAGACCGGCCAAAGGGGCGGTCGGGGACGCCATGTTCGATGACGACAATCTGGTCAGCATCCGCGCCGTACGTGCTCTGAAGCAGTCCCCGGCCATGTTCGGACATCACAACCAGCTTTGACGCGCGTGCGACCAGCCGGGCCATTACTTTCATCTGCGCCGGATCGGGATCGGCGATGACCGTGTGCATGGTCACGATCAGCGGCGCGGAAATTCTGTCCACAAGTTCAAGAACCATGTTGCCGGCAGGCCCACCAAACAGGCCAAATTCATGCTGGAGCCAGACAACGTCTGCACCGCTTTGTTCAATCTGCGCTGCTGTATCCCGAAAACTTTGGGCATCGCCCTCGACAATTGCAGCCGTCACCGCGCCATCAAAGATTGTTGGATCGGCTTTGGGCGTCATTGCATAAACGTCCACAGCCACGGTCGGCGATGTTGCTATCAACGAGTCATAAATATCGGCCGTAAACGTGGCGAGGCCGCAGCGGCGTGGCGTAAAACCGCCAACCAGAGCGATACGTGTGGCAATTACAGAGTCTGGTTTAGGCTGGACGCCCGATACGTCTTCATCGTCAAATACGGTGCCGCCAACAGGTTCATACATCGCATACGCCTCCGTTTGACCTGCAATCGACCGGCGATAACCAAGTCGTTTCTCAAAACGACTCACCGGTCAAAATCACAAATGCTGCGTTGCAGTATAAACCAGATGGCGCGCTTATTGTTCCCGCGTCAAGCGGGGACAGCACCGGCTGATGCATGCAGTTCGCGGTGGACAAGCAGTGCTTGTCCGATCGTCGCTGTTACCGTTTCCGGCTCGAACGGTTTGGTGATCAAATAGGTCGGCTCGGGCCGTTCGCCGGTCAGCAAGCGTTCGGGGAATGCCGTGATGAAAATTACCGGCACATCCATTACTTCCAAAATGTCCTTGACGGCGTCGATCCCGCTTGATCCGTCAGCAAGGCTGATATCGGCAAGAACAAGTTCCGGCTTCACCCTTCCCGCAAGATCGACCGCTTCACGGCGGGTGCGTGCAACGCCACTGACACTGTGCCCCAAACTCTCGACGATCGATTTAATATGCAACGCGATGATCGATTCGTCCTCGATGATCATCACATGCGCCTGAAGGCTCTCGGTTATCGCTTGCCGTGCTGCTGCAATCTCGTTGGTGACATCGTCGACAGTGCTGCCCAATATCTCTGCGGTTTCGCTGACGCTGAACCCCTCGACAGCCGTCAAAAGTAACGATTGCCGCATGTGTGCCGCAAGATTTGCAACCAGCCCGCTGTCGCGTCCCACCGGTACCATGCCCTGCCACAATTTATGAAAAACGCGGTAGAGTTCGAGCCGCGGTGGCTGGGCCGTATCGAATTCGTCCGGCGCGAGCAGCAACGCCTCCAGCGTTTCGCGGACAGCAGCGTCACCAAGTGTCTGTGATCCCGTCAGCGCGCGCGCATAGCGTCGCAGGTAAGGGAGTTCGGGCCCCATTGCAGCTTTCAGTGACATGTGTGCTCCTCGACGAGAACAGGGAAAACTGCATTTTTGGAACTATGTTCCAACATGCCATATACTTTCGCAGTTAATGACTGCACGCAGCGACACGCTGCTTTGCGGCGAGCTCTCTGCCGATCATCACCGCACCGTCGACAAGGGCATCGAAATCTGCAGTTTCAGATCGATGGTTGGCGATACACACACGGATCGCAAAGTGCCCGTTGATGATCGTATGCGACGGAACCGCAACCCCACGCAGCTGGAGCTCGACAAGCAGTTCGCGATTGAAATCGTCAAGTTCCCCGATGGGAATACCAGCGACATTGCGAAAGCAGACGATGTTCATCGTCACAGGTGCGAGCAATTCCAGTTCAGGGGTACGTTGAACCAGCGCACCAAGATAATGGGCCTGTTCGATATTCTTCTGGATCGCGGCACCGATACGCTCGACGCCTTGTTCCTTCATCGACATCCAGACTTTGAGCGCCCGAAAACCGCGCGACAGTTGCACGCCACGATCGGCAAAGTAGGTTGTGTCCGCCGATGCGCCGCGCGTTCCTGATGTCAGGTAAGCCGCCGACCCCGCGGGTGGTTTGAAAGCATCCGTCAAGGCTGCCGGATCGCGTGTCAGGATCACCCCGACTTCATAGGGCATATAGCCCCATTTGTGCAGGTCGAAGGCCATTGAGTCGGCCAATTCCTGGCCCGCGACAAGGTGTCGGCTGGCTGACAGCGCGGCCATTGATCCGAAAGCACCGTCGACGTGCAGCCACAGATCATATGCATCCGCAAGCGCGCGCAGTCCGGGAAGGTCGTCGACCGCCGCGGTACCGACCGTGCCGACATTTGCAACAATAGCGATGGGCCGTTTCCCGGTCGCAATATCGTCTTCAATGGCCGCACGACAGGCGGCGAGATCGATCCGGTAATCCCGGTCTACCGCGATGGCGCGAAATCCCTGTCGCCCCATCCCCATGATGTCGCAGGCCTTCTTCGCCCAGCTGTGCGTTTCGGTGCTGCCGTACACTGTCAGCGACGGACCGCCCTGTGCACCTTCTTCCCGGACATCCCAACCCGCTTTGGCAGTGCGCGCCGCGAGCAGGCCATCGAGATTGGCAGCCGTCCCGCCGCTGACCAATAAACCGCTCGCATCCGTCGGATAGCCCATCAATTCCGCCAACCACGATATGACTTTGCGCTCAATGATTGCCGCCGACTGGTCATAGCCCGCCAAATGCGGATTCATTCCCGACGCAAGCATATCGGCAAACATGCCCGTCGGCGTGCCGTTGCCCATCACCCAGCCAAAGAAGCGCGGATGGGCGTTGCCCGTCGGATAGGGCAGGATGTCGCGCGTGAATTGTGCATAGATTTCGTCGAGCGGCATGCCGGCCATCGGTACGGGCTCGTCGAGCCTGTACTTGGTATCTTCGGGAACCGGTCGCCAGGCGCCCCGTTCGCGTGCCATGCGTTGAACGTCGAGCATATCATCGACCATCCGGTGCCCGGTCGTGCGGAACAAGTCCCAATCACTGGGGTCGAGCGTCATCGGCGTTCCTTGTCGTTTTGGCTGCGTCTAGCTCTTATCGACCTGCGCAATATCTGCAACGATCGCACCGGTCGCCCGGACCGCATCGGCGGGATCAAGAAATAACTGCAACCCCCGCTGACCAGCATTAAGGTACACCTGTTTGTTTTCCAGCACGCGACTGTCGAGCACGGTCGGCACTGTGCGCTGTTGGCCAAAGGGACTAATCCCGCCGATGCGGTAACCCGTCATCCGCTCGGCATCGGCAGGCAGCATCATATCTGCGCTCTTTCCACCGACAGCCGCAGCAAGCAGCTTCATGGACACTTCGGCGGCGGACGAAAGTATGACACAGAACGGCTTACCGTCGACCCGCGCCATTAAAGTCTTGATGACACTGCTTGGGTCTGCACCAAGTGCTTCGGCAGCCTGCAACCCAATTCGCTCAGCGCCGGGGTCATAATCATAGCTGACGACGGTGTAGCTGACCCCGGCCCTATCGAGCGCCTGTGTCGCACGGGTCACTTTGGCCATGTCACCGTCACAGGGTTTTGCCCATGCGGATCAGGGGCACGGCCACCCCCTCGCGCGATGTCGCCTCGATCGCTTCGATATCGGTATAGCCGCACGCGCGGTACAGCGGCACACCCGCGAGCGTTGCCATCATTTCGGCCCTCGCAAAACCGGCGTCACGCGCGGCGCTTTCGCACAGAGTCATGATCCGCATCCCGATGCCACGACGCGCGAAGTCGGGATCGACGTACATAGCCCGGATTTTCGCTGCATCAGTTGCGGGATCGAGCGGCAGCGGCTCGCGCGCAACGATACTGTCGTCCCCACCAAACAAAGTCGCGCGCCAACTCCACCCGCCACAGCCTACCAAGTAGCCCTCGCTTTCGATCATGAAATAGGTCTGGTCCTTCACCAGTTGGGTATCGAGACCCATAACCTGATGGCTCGCCCTCACTTGTTCGGGCGACAGGAAGCCCGATTGCAAATTTTCGATTGACCGCGTCATCAAAGCGTTGAGCACGGGCAGATCGTCGATCTGCGCAAGGCGGTGCGTCAGGTTCATCGGTTGCCGCTTTGCCCAACAAAAAAAGGGCGGGAAAGCCGAAACTTTCCCACCCCGATTTTCAATCCTTCAAGAGGGTCAATATTTTACGCGGAGACGGGCATAGTAGAACCCGCCGTTCATGCCGAAAGG
>JANOZQ010000158.1:0-3343 GCA_031429555.1 Sphingomonas sp.
CGTGCCCGATACCGGGGCGACGTCCGATCCGTCGAGGCCGACGGCAACACGGACATAGCTTTCATCGGGGCACGCGCCCGAACAGGGATCAAGCCCGACCCAGCCGATGCGCTTCACATGGATTTCGGCCCAGTAATGCGCCGTCTGCCGCACCCCGCTGTCGGGACCGTGGAGCGAGTGCCCCGCCACGATCCGCGCCGGAAAGCCCCGCGCCCGCGCCACCGCAACCAGCAAATGCGCGGCATCGCGGACCGAACCGCTGCCGCTGTCGAGCACTTCCGCCGGCGTCCGCGCCGCCGTTCCGCGCCCGCCGACAATCGTGATCGCGCCACCCACAAGCGCGTTAAGGGCATGCGCCTGTTCGAGACTGTCCGAACTGCCAATGCTGCGGGCCAGTGCGGCAATGTTTGCGTCAACGGCAGTTTGCGGTGTCGTGCGTGTGTAAAAGAGTGGCGGCAGCGTCTCGGTAAACCCGTCCACGACACCCGCCATGTCATCGGTCAGCACTTGCCCGCGCACGGTCAGCGCAATCTCCGAGATCGGCCCATCAACGTAAAGCATCGTCGTCGCATTGCCATAGCCGTCACGACCGGTGCGCAATCGGGCATCGCAATCGACGTCGATCCGCCAGTCGATCACTGTCTGCGCGGCATAATCAGTCGGCGTCACGCGGAGCAATTGCACGACCCGCGCTTGCGGCTGGCTGAACCGATAGACCGTATGGTGATCGATGGAGAGGCGCATCAGATAAACCGGAACTGCCGCGCAATGGCGGCGTTGAGGGCGGCGTTTTCAGCTAGAAAATCCTCGAGATATTCGTGCAGCCCGCGCTTCATGACCGCACTGATCTTGGTATCCCCGAGCCGCGCATGCCGTAGTCGTGCCAGACGGTCGGCCTCGCCCTGAAAGCCGGTTTGCTTGCCCAGCGCATTGAGGTGCAGCACGACTTCTTCGGCACTTGCCGCGAGCGAGCGCGGCAGTTCACGGCGCAGCATCAGCAGTTCGGTAACGAGCGCAGGCTTCAATCCTTCGCGATACAGCCAGCGATAGGCGTTCACGGCGGACACTGTTTGCAGGATCGTCGTCCACTGGTCACGGTCCACTGTGCCGCCGACGCGCTCACCTTCGGGCAGCAGGATATGATATTTGACGTCGAGCAGCCGCGCCGTGTTGTCCGCCCGCTCGATGGTTGCGCCCAGTCGAATGAACCAGCTTGCCGGATTGCGCAGCATACGCCCGATGGCCCCTTCGAACCCGCGGGTTTCGGCTTGCGCTTCGTCGACAAGGCTCAGCGTGGCTTCGGTATTGCCGGGGCTCGTGCGGTTCTGGAACAGCAGCCACGCACGATTCATGGTCTGCCAGGCTTCACGCGAAAGTGCAGTGCGCACCGCCTTCGCATTGTCGCGCGCGCGGTCGAGGCATGCGACGACCGAACCCTTGTGGTCAGTGGACAGTGTCAGGAAACGCGCGACATTGCGCGGGTTCAGCTTCTCGCCTGTTGCCTTGAACGCCTTGTTCGCTTCAATGACTGATAGCGCGCTTTCCCACGCGGCCTCGCCTGCGGGGCGCGATGACATCGCATCAAGGCGAACAGTCGCTTCGACCAGCCGCGCCGTGAATTCGGCACGCTCGACATAGCGGCCGAGCCAGTACAGCGAGGATGCCGTGCGGCTTAGCATGGGGGGCGTCCAAATCCGATCCGCATTCCCGAGCGACGCCGAGGGAAATGTTCGAGCGGAGCCGAGAACAGCGCAATTGTCGCGGATAGCCTCGGCTTCGCTCGGCAGTACCCCTCGGCTGCGCTCGGGGAAGCGGATGACAAAAGCATCACCCTTCCCCCTCGTTCGCCAGCACAAAGCTATCTTTCGTCCCGCCGCCTTGGCTGGAATTGACGACCAGCGACCCCTGTTTCAGGGCAACCCGCGTCAACCCGCCGGGGACGATCTTCACGCCATTTGTACCGGTCAGGACAAACGGCCGGAAATCAACATGACGCGGTGCAATCCCCTCGTCACACAGCGTCGGCACTGTCGACAGCGCGAGTGTCGGCTGCGCGATATAGCGTTCGGGCTCGGCAATCAGCGCGGCGCGGAATGTTTCGATTTCCGCCTTGGTCGCGGTCGGCCCGACGAGCATCCCGTAGCCGCCCGATCCATCGACCAGCTTCACCACCAGTTCGGGCAAATGCTCGAGCACATATTTCAGCGCATGCTTCTCGCGGCACCGCCATGTCTCGACAATCGGGAGCAGCGGTTCGCCACCCGAATAATAGCGGACGATGTCGGGCATGTAGCTGTAGATCGCCTTGTCGTCCGCAATCCCCGTCCCCGGCGCATTGACGATGGCGACATGCCCCGCGCGATAGGCTGCAATCAGCCCCGGTATGCCAAGCATCGAATCGGGGCGGAAGACAAGCGGATCGATATAATCATCGTCGACGCGGCGGTAGATCACATCAACCCGCACCCGACCCGTGATGGTCCGCATCCAGACGAAATCATCGTCGACTTCGAGGTCGACCGCTTCGACCAGTTCGATGCCCAGACTGTCGGCCAGAAAGCTGTGTTCGTAATAGGCCGAGTTGAACCGCCCCGGTGTCAGAATCACGCACACCGGATCATTGCCGGACCCCATCGGTGCAACCGAACGCAACGTCGCGAGCAGCATGTCGCCGTAACTGTCCACCGGCAGGACATGATATTGCCGGAACAGTTCGGGACACAGGCGGATCATTGCCTCGCGGTTTTCGAGCATATACGACACGCCCGACGGCGTCCGCGCATTATCCTCGAGCACATAGAAATCATCAGGCCCGGTCCGCACCAGATCGATGCCGCAGATATGCGACCAGATATTGTGCGGCGGCGCGGACCCGACGATTTCGGGCCTGAACTGCGGGTTGGTCAGGATCAATTCTGACGGGATGATGCCATCATCCAATATCTTCCGCGCACCATAAATATCGGTCAGGAACGCGTTGATCGCTTCGACGCGCTGGATCAGCCCCGCGGACAATCGCGACCACTCCGACGCCGTGAAAATACGTGGCACAATGTCGAACGGGATGATGCGTTCGGCGGCGTCATCGTCGCCATAGACCGCAAAGGTAATCCCCAGCTGGCGAAACGTAACTTCGGCCGCCGCCTGACGGCGCGCCAGTTCGGCTTGCGGCGTTTCGGCCATCCAGCGCCCGAGTTCGGCGAAGCACCCGCGCGCCTGCCGGTCGCGGCTATTCCCCCAGATTTCGTCAAAGACTTTTTTCGCCATTGGTGCCAGACTGCGCGAGAATATTGCGATGCACAAGAGCAGGGGATGTCATGCGTAGACCTTTCGATGCGATCCA
>JANOZQ010000159.1:0-5698 GCA_031429555.1 Sphingomonas sp.
AGCGCCTCGATCCGATGTTCACCCACACCCGCAACCTTGACCAGAGCGAGTTCGCGTTCGACATGCTCGCCAAGCACCGTCAGGTCGGTTACCTTGTGAACCGGCACAAGCCGGTCGAGCTGCGCCACCACCTGTTCGATCACCGTTGCCGTCCCCGACGTCACGATCGTGATCCGCGATACCGCATCATCCTCGCTGATGTCCGCAACTGTCAGGCTCTCGATATTATACCCTCGCGCCGAAAACATACCTGCAATGCGCGCAAGCACGCCCGATTCATTGTCCACGGTGACGGAGAGCGTGTGACGCTCGATGGGGCCGGTCTTGATATGCATCAAACCAGCGCCTTCGCTTCATCGTCCATCGTACCGATCACACCCGCCGGATCAAGGATCATGTCGGTATGCGCTGCGCCGCTCGGAATCATCGGGAAGCAATTGGCCAGTTTTGCGACCATGCAATCGAAAATCACCGGCCCGTCATGCGCAAGCATATCCGCAATCGCCCTGTCGAGATCGGCAGGGTCGGAACAGCGAATACCTTTCCACCCATAAGCCTCGGCAAGCTTCACAAAGTCAGGCAATGAATCGCTGTAACTTTCCGAATAGCGGCTTTCATAGGTCAGTTCTTGCCACTGGCGGACCATGCCCATATATTCGTTGTTGAGGATCAAGATCTTGACCGGCAGGCGATATTGCGTCGCCGTCGCCAGTTCCTGGATGTTCATCTGGATCGACGCTTCACCCGCAATGTCGATGACCAACGCCTTCGGATTGCCGATCTGCGCACCGATCGCGGCGGGCAGGCCGTAACCCATCGTCCCGAGCCCGCCCGAGGTCAGCCATTTGTTCGGCAATTCAAAACCATAGTGCTGCGCGGCCCACATCTGGTGCTGGCCAACTTCGGTCGTGATGATCGGATTGCGCTTGTGCGTCGCTTCCCAAAGCGCGCGCACGGCATGTTGCGGCATGATTTCGGTTTTCGACATGGCAAATCCGAGCGATTTCTTGGCGCGCCACTTGTCGATCTGCGCCCACCAAGCCGACAGATCGGCCTTGGGCATCTGGCGCGCTTTCCACAGCTTGACCGCATCCTCGAGCACGCGGCCGACGTCGCCGACCACGCTCAGGTCGACGCGGACGATCTTGTTGATCGAACTGCGGTCGATATCGACATGGATTTTCTTTGATTTCGGCGAAAACGCATCGAGCCGTCCCGTGATCCGGTCATCAAAACGTGCGCCCAAGCAGACCATGAGGTCGCAGCCATGCATCGCCATATTGGCTTCATAAGTGCCGTGCATGCCAAGCATCCCGAGCCATTGCGGCCCCGATGCGGGATAAGCCCCAAGCCCCATCAGCGTCGACGTCACCGGCGCGCCCGTGATCCGCGCCAGTTCGCACAGCATTTGTGCAGCGCCCGGCCCGGAATTGATGATCCCGCCGCCGGTGTAAAGGATGGGCCGTTCCGCCGCCGCGAGCATTTCGACCAGCGTCTCGACGGACTTTGCGTCGGCTTTCAGAGCAGGGCGATAGGTCTTGTGCTGGATTTTACCGGGATTACGGTAACTTGCAGTGGCAACCTGCACATCCTTTGGAATGTCGATGACGACTGGCCCCGGCCGCCCCGACGTCGCAATGTGAAACGCCTCGTGAATAATATCGCCCAGCTTGGCGGGGTCCTTCACAAGGTAATTATGCTTGGTGCAGTGCCGTGTGATGCCGACCGTATCCGCTTCCTGAAACGCGTCGCTGCCGATCAGCGACGTCGGCACCTGACCCGTGATGACAACCATCGGGATCGAATCCATCAGCGCATCGGTAATGCCGGTAATCGCATTGGTCGCTCCGGGGCCGCTCGTGACGAGAACGACGCCGGGCTTTCCGGTCGATCGCGCATAGCCTTCGGCCGCATGGGCAGCCCCCGCTTCGGCCCGAACGAGGATATGCTTGATCCGCTTCTGCTTGAAAAGCGCGTCATAGATAGGAAGCACCGCGCCCCCCGGATAGCCGAAAATGACTTCCACGCCGAGATCGACAAGCGCCTCGACGAGGATTTCAGCTCCGGGCAGTTCGGTCGGCATGCGCGCGCTCCTGTTGCAATGCGGCAAAATTGGCAAGGCCGTCGCCGTTAGGTGCAAGAAACTATGGTGTCAACGCTTTACTGCGCAATAATATTGCTAATTCATTGATTAATTCGTTGTTTAATGACTCTGTGTTGCGCGGCCATTCCTCAGGCAATTGCCGTCGAAACCATGTATATTGCCGCTTGGCATATTGCCGGGTGGCCAGCTTTCCCGATACCTTGGCGTGACTTTCGTGTGACTTTTGGCTGAGATAGGTCGCGATCTCGGGTACCCCGATGGCGCGCATGACGGGCAAGGCAGCGTCCAGACCACGCGCGATCAACGCAGCGACTTCATCCTGCCCGTGCTCGAACATCAAATCAAAACGGTCATCGCATCGTCCGGAAAGCCAGTCGCGTGGTGGGAGCAGGATCATGGGCACCAAGCGGACCGAATCCCCAATCCCGCCAGTCTTTTTGCCTTGCCAATCCGTGAGAGGCTTCCCTGTTGATCGGACAACTTCCAAGGCCCGCATGACCCGCGCCGCATCTGCAGGCGCTAGCCGGGCGGCCGCTGCGGCATCCTCGATCTGCAAGGCCGAATAGGCGTCACTCACGTCCATTGCCCGAACCTCGGCTCGCACAATCGGATCGATCTCGGGTACAGGTGCAATCCCGTCGAGCAATGTCCGGATATACAACCCCGTCCCGCCGACAAGGATCGGCAAGCGACCTGCCTCATGCGCTGCGGCAATCGCGACCGTCGCATCCGCCGCCCACCGAGCCGCCGAACAGGCTTCGGCACCGTCGATATACCCAAACAACCGGTGCAGCACCCGTGCTTCATCCTCAACCGAAGGCCGCGCCGTGATCACGCGCAAGTCGCGATAAACCTGCATCGAATCGGCATTGATAATCACCGACGGCGTCAAATCAGCGAGGGTCATCGCGAGAGCGGACTTGCCGCTGGCGGTCGGCCCTGCAATGAGCGCAAGCGGTAGGAGATCGGATTTGTTCATTGCGACCCTCGTAGCAAAAGATCGATTGAGTGCGGGCGATATTTCGGCGGCCTGTGACACGGTGCGCGGAACAGCAGGGTCCGTGCGCGATGGCATAGCCTGTGACATCGTCGTTCCGGCGGAGGCCGGAACCGCTCGAGAGGTAAGCACTCTGATCGCAGCGGCCCCGTCCTTCGCCTGGGCGACGGTTGATGTTGTTGTGCAAATCGCCGCCCACCATCACCGCAAACTGCTTGTTGCAGACATGGATTCAACGATGATCACTGTCGAATGCATCGACGAACTTGCAGACTATGCGGGGCTGAAAGCCGAAGTTTCCGCCGTCACCGAACGCGCGATGCGCGGCGAGATCGACTTTGCCGGAGCATTGCGGGATCGGGTCGCCCTGCTGGCAGGCATGAAGGAAAGCACGATCACCGAATGCCTCAACGAACGCGTCAAACTGATGGGTGGCGCCAAGGAACTAGTCACAACCTTTCGGGCATCGGGCGGCAAAGCAATCCTCGTTTCAGGTGGGTTCACGCATTTTACGGGGCCGGTCGCGGCGGAGATCGGGTTCGACCGCGCTATCGCCAATCGTCTCGTGGTCAAGTACGACGTCCTGACCGGCGAGGTCGAACAGCCCATCGTGGATGCGCAAACCAAGAAAGCAGTCTTGCTCGAAGCTCTGGCTGGTCGCGATCCGTCGGTCAGCATCGCTATTGGTGACGGCGCAAACGACATTCCGATGATCGAAGCGGCAGGGCTCGGCATCGCCTATCATGCCAAACCCAAGACGCAGGCTGCCGCCGATGCCTGTGTCCGTTTTGGCGATCTTAACGTGGTGCGCTACGCACTCGGATTATAGGAGGAACGACCATGGCTTTTTCGCTTTACGATGCAACGGTGCCGAGTTTTCAGCAAACCATTGGTGCTACGCTTAAAGTGCTCGACAAGGCGGAAGCTTTCTGTGCCGAAACCGGACTCGATCCGACGGCGCTGGTCGGTTCAAAACTCGCAGACGACATGTTACCTCTGGGCTATCAGGTGAAATCGCTCTGCGCGCATTCGGCGGGTGCAATCAAAGGCGTGCAAGCGGGTGTTTTCAGCCCCGATATGACGCCGTGGCCCAAAGATATTGCTGGCCTCAAAACGGCGCTGACCAGCGCTCTCGCCGATATTGATGCTGTATCGCCTGACGACCTGAACGGCGTCGTTGGCCGCGACATGGCGTTCGTGATGGGTGAGCGCCGGATGGAATTTACGGCCGAAGATTTCCTGATGTCGTTTTCGATGCCCAATTTCTATTTTCATGCGACTGCGGCCTACGCGATCCTGCGCTGGAAAGGCGTTCAGATCGGCAAGATGGATTATATGGGTCGTCCCCGGCTGAAGGGTTAGGCGGGGCTGAACGCGCCGGTTGCTTCGTCGAGCAGGTGCAGCACGCCTTCGCTTAATGCAAAATAGCTCCCGCGTAGACGAAGGGTGCCCGCCGCCTCCCGTTGGCGAACGCATTTGAAGGTTCGCAGGTTACGAAGGCTGACCTTCACGCTTTCCAATTCAAGTGCATGCACCGCCGCGTCACCCGTTCCATGGTCGGCGATGATCCGGTCCCGCGCCTCGTCGAGGAGGTCGATCCAGTGCGCAATAAACCCGCCTTCGCCTGCCGCTGCCCCTTCGAACCGGCGCGACAGCGCAGCCGCAACACCGCCACAGCTGCCGTGGCCCATCACCATAATCTGCGGCACTTCAAGCTGGGTCACTGCAAACTCAAGCGCCGCCGACACGCCATGCCGCCCGCCGTCTGCCTCGAACGGCGGCACGAGGTTGGCGACATTGCGTACAACGAACATCGCGCCGGGCGGCGTATCGAAAATGGTGGCGGGATCAACGCGGCTGTCCGAACATGCGATGACCATGATGCGCGGTTTCTGCCCGGTTTCGAGTGCTGCCCACCGCTCGCGCTCGGCGTGCCAGTCGTTCGCGCGAAATCGATGATAGCCTGCGATCAGCTGTTCCATATTAGCCGAACCGTCCGCCGCGGATGACTGCAACATCGCCGACGGATACCAGCAGTCGATGACTGTCGAGCACTGGTGCCAGTGCTTCGAGCAAGGCATCGGCGCGTTCGGTCGATGCGATGGCGAGCACGATGACTTTGCTTTGCGCGCCGCTTAACCGGTCTTCGCTCCAGTTGCCCGCCCGTCCGCGGCCCGACAGTGCCGGGATAACGCTATGGCCACTGATCCCCGCCGCTTCACACGCAGCAGCGATGCGCGGCACAAGTGGCGCGTCGGTCAGGATTTCAATGCGTTTGCGGATGACGGTGTCCATCATATGCTCCCTAATGTTTGCGCGAGCCACGCAAACAGCGAAATGCCGAACACGATATTGAACGGAAAGGTAATGCCCAGCGACATCGAAAGATAAATGCCAGGGTCAGCTTCGGGCAGCGCAAGCCGCATTGCCGCGGGCACGGCGATGTAGGAAGCGCTCGCAGCCAGGATGCCCAAAATCGCCGCCGTTCCCGCGTCGAGCCCGATCAGCGTTCCCGCCACTGTTCCGATCACCCCGTTGAACAACGGTATCGATATGCCAAGCGCCACCAGCCGCCAGGTAAGCGCTTTTGTCTGCAT
>JANOZQ010000160.1:0-7261 GCA_031429555.1 Sphingomonas sp.
TGATCGGGGCGCGTCCACGATTTGACAGCTATGGACGCCTCGCTGGTGCCGAACTCATCCCGCTCGCTGAACTCGGCCGCGCCCGCATCGACGTCATAGTCACGCTCTCGGGCATTTTCCGCGACCTCCTCCCGCTGCAAACGCGGATGATCGCCGAAGCCGCTTTCCTCGCGGCCAGCGCCGAAGACGAGCCGCTCGCCATGAACCACGTCCGCGCCAACAGCCTGAAGCATCAGGTCTGCCACAATTGCGACCTCGAAACGGCAGCCCTCCGTGTCTATTCCAATGCCGAAGGGGCGTACGGCGCCAACGTCAATCTGATGATCGACAACGGCGCGTGGACGGACCCCGACGAACTCGCCAATGCCTTCGAAAGCCAGAAAGGCTATGCTTACGGGCGTACGGGGATCGCCAAACGCAACAAGCCGTTGTTCGAAAGTGCACTCGCCACCGTCGAACTCGCGTACCAGAATCTTGACTCAGTCGAACTGGGCGTCACCACCGTCGATCATTATGTCGACGGCCTCGGCGGGATCAGCCGGTCGGTCGCGCGCGCGCGGGGTGCCGCTGTCCCCGCCTACATCGTCGATGCGACACAGGGCACGGGCAGCAAGGTCCGCACCATTGGCGAACAGGTAGACCTCGAAACGCGGACGCGGATGCTCAATCCGGTCTGGTACGAAGGGATGCTGCGCCACGGGTTCGAAGGCGTCCGCAACATCGAAGCGTCGGTGACCAACACGATGGGCTGGTCGGCGACGACCGAGGGCGTGTCTCCCTGGATCTATCAGAAGATCAGTGAAACCTATGTCCTCGATGACGACATGCGCGAGCGGCTGTCCGCATTGAACCCCAAGTCAACCGCCCGGATGGCCAGCCGCCTGCTTGAGGCAAGCGACCGCAATTTCTGGGCCCCCGACGCCGCCACGCTCGCCGCACTCCACGCGGCGTCCGACGCAATTGAAGATCGTTTAGAAGGAATAGCCGCATAATGGCATTGATGGACCCACCCCTTCGCAATCGCCTTGACGGTGACGGCAGCGTGCAAGTGAAGCTCGACGACGCCGACAAAATCGGCAATGCCAAGGTCATTGCTGTTTACGGCAAGGGCGGGATCGGCAAATCGACGACCTCGTCGAACCTGTCGGCGGCACTCTCGCTGCTCGGCAAGCGCGTGCTGCAAATCGGGTGCGATCCGAAGCATGACAGCACGTTCACGCTCACCAAGAAACTGATGCCGACGGTCATCGACGTCCTCGAAACCGTAGAATTTCACGCCGAAGAACTCCGCCCCGAAGATTATATGTTCGAAGGGTTCAACGGCGTCATGTGCGTCGAAGCGGGCGGGCCACCGGCAGGCACCGGCTGCGGCGGTTATGTCGTCGGGCAAACCGTGAAGCTGCTTAAACAGCATCACCTCCTCGAAGAAACCGATGTCGTCATTTTCGACGTCCTCGGCGATGTCGTCTGCGGCGGCTTTGCGGCCCCGCTGCAACATGCCGAACGCGCGGTCGTGGTTGCCGCGAACGACTTCGACAGCATTTTCGCGATGAACCGAATCGTCGCGGCCATCAAAGCCAAGTCGAAGAATTACGACGTGCGCATGGCAGGCGTCATCGCCAACCGCAGCGCCGCGACCGACGAAATCGATCGATTCAATGCCGCGACGGGCCTGAAAACACTCGCACATTTCCCCGATCTCGACGCGATCCGCCGCAGCCGCCTCAAAAAATGCACGATCTTCGAAATGGAAGACACGCCCGAAGTCGAAGCCGTCCGCAAGGAATATATGCGCCTCGCCGCCGTGCTCTGGGCAGGCACCGATCCATTGGACGCGATGCCGATGAAAGACCGCGACATCTTCGAATTTCTGGGCTTCGAATGATGGTCACGACTGCAACCTACGACAGCTACCGCGACGGCCTCGAAACCTATTTCGACCGCACCGCGCGCGACGCGTGGGAGCGGCTGACATCGGACGCGCAGGTCAGCGGCATCCGCGCCACCGTCCGCGCGGGCCGCGACAAGATGCGCGCCTCCATCCTCGATATGTTGCCCGCCGACATGACGGGGCTGCGGTTGCTCGATGCAGGCTGCGGCACGGGGTCGCTTGCCGTCGAAGCGGCGATGCGCGGGGCCGACGTCGTCGCTATCGACGTCGCGGCGGGCCTCGTCGACATTGCCCGCAAACGCGCGCCCGTCGGCCTGAAAATCGATTGGCGCAGCGGCGACATGCTGTCGGCGGACCTCGGCGGCTTCGACCATGTCGTCGCGATGGATTCGCTGATCCACTACCGCGCGTTCGATATTGTCGATGTGGTGACCGAACTCGCAGGCCGCACGCGTGGGTCGATCCTGTTTACCTTCGCGCCGAAAACGACGCTGCTCACCGCGATGCACACAGCGGGCCTCCTCTTCCCCCGATCGGACCGTGCCCCCGCAATCATCCCTGTGACCGAAAAACTTCTCCGCAAGCTCCTCACCGACGCTATCCCCGCCAAGAAAGTTGGCCGCTCGACACGCATTTCGGGCGGATTTTACACAAGTCAGGTGATCGAAGTCGCGTGAAGAACCTGCTGCGCCCTGACATGTGGAACCGCATCGGGACGAGTTTCCTGCCATTTGCCGATGCGGCAAGCGCGGAATTGCCGCTGGGCCGGATCTTGCGTCTTTCGCTGTTTCAGGTTTCAGTCGGCATGTGCGCCGTGCTGCTCACGGGCACGCTCAACCGCGTGATGATTGTCGAGCTGAACATGTCGGCGACGCTCGTGGCGCTGATGGTTTCGATCCCGCTGCTGTTTGCCCCCCTGCGCGCGCTTATCGGGCATAAATCGGACACGCATCGCTCGGTCCTCGGCTGGAAGCGCGTGCCTTATATCTGGTTCGGCACGCTGATGCAGTTTGGCGGTCTTGCGATCCTGCCTTTCGCACTGTTGATCATGTCGGGCGGCGGCAACAGCGGCCCGTTGATTGGCGAGATATTTGCAGCTCTTGGTTTCCTCCTTGTCGGCGCGGGCATGCACACAACGCAGACGGCGGGCCTCGCGCTCGCGACTGATCTTGCCACGCCTGAAAAAGCGCCGCGCGTTGTGGCGCTGCTTTACGTCATGCTCCTCGTCGGCATGATGATCAGCGCGCTCGTCATCGGTCGCCTGCTCGTCGATTTCTCAGCCACCCGCCTTGTCCAGATCGTGCAGGGCGTCGCCGCGCTGACCGCCGTGCTTAACATCATTGCCCTGTGGAAACAGGAAGCCCGCAATCCGCGCGCGACCGCGATGACAACAAAACATCCCGATTTCGGTTCCGTCTGGGCCGCGTTTATCGGCGTGCCCGCCACCCGCCGGCTACTCGTTGCCATTGGTCTCGGCGCAGCGGCGTTCGCGATGCAGGACGTCCTTCTCGAACCTTATGGCGGCCAAGTCCTTGGGCTTTCCGTCGGAGCCACTACGTCGCTCACGGCCTTGTGGGCGCTCGGCACGCTCGCCGGATTTGCGCTCGCCGCGAAATCACTCACCAATGGGTCAGACCCACACCGCCTCGCGGGCAATGGCGGGGTCGCGGGGATTGCGGCGTTCCTGATGATTATCTTTGCAGCCCCCAGCCAGTCGGTTGGGCTGTTGTGCATCGGTGCCATGACAATGGGCTTCGGCGGCGGCTTGTTTTCGGTCGGCACGCTGACCGCCGCAATGGCATTGTCCAAAGACGGCCGCTCGGGCCTCGCGCTCGGCGCATGGGGTGCGGTTTCCGCCACCTGCGCGGGCTCTGCAATCCTGCTTGGCGGCTTGCTCCGCGACACTATGGCGGCTTCGTCGGGATATACTGCGGTGTTCCTCACTGAAATCGTCCTGTTGCTTGCCATGCTGGTTGCCATCGGCCCGCTCGTCCGGCGTGTCGGTGGTGCATTTGAAACCTATCCAACCGGAAAGTTCGGCCTGACCGAATTTCCAACCTGAATATTGGCCGAAGGGAAATAGCCATGAGTGTGATGTTGTTCGGAAATGTGGATTGGGCGCTGCTTGCGCTCTGGGCCTTCTTCCTGTTTTTCATTGCGCTGGTATTTTATCTCCACCGCGAATCCTATCGCGAAGGCTATCCGCTCGAGGATGAAATCAGTGGCAGATATGACGGCCGCAGCCCGCTGCTGTTTATCAAGAAAAAGACGTTCAAGCTGCCGTTCGGTCGCGGCGAAGTGACCGTGCCCAACGCCGCCGACCGCGAGCCCGTCGAAATCGCCGCGCGCCGTACCGACCGTTCGCCCGGCGCGCCTTATGTCCCAACCGGCAATCCGCTTGTCGATGGCATTGGTCCGGCCGCTTACGCCAATCGCGCAAAGCACCCCGATCTCGATTATGAAGGCCATCCGCGCATCGTTCCCATCGGCGCCTCGGGCCTGTGGATCGAAGGACGCGATGCCGATCCGCGTGGCATGACTGTTACCGGTGTCGACGACAAGGTTGCTGGCACGGTCAAGGACATCTGGGTCGACAAGGCAGACCGCCTCATCCGCTATCTCGCGGTCGATACTGGCGCTCGTACAGTGCTGGCACCGATGTTCATGGCAAAGATCAACCGCCGGACGAACACTGTCAAAGTCGATGCTGTCCGCGCCGACCAGTTTGCCGATGCGCCCGCGATCGATGCCGCCGACACGATCACCATGTATGAGGAGGAACGCGTCCAGGGCTATTTCGGTGGCGGCTATCTTTATGCCACGCGCGCTCGGCAGGAACCGATGATATGATCGCCGAACATGATGACGAGCCGGTTCGCGGCCTGCCGGGATTCCTGCCCAAGGACGAGGAAATACTGTGGCAGGGCACGCCTGACTGGAAGCGGCTTGCCTTGAGTGCGCTTCACGTCCGCAAAGTGGCCGTGTATTTCGCGCTGCTCGCGGTCTTCGGCGTGATATCGGGATCATGGACCGGCGTGCTGGCCACAATCGGCGTGGGCATTGCGGGCATCGCCATTCTCGCGCTGATCGCCTGGGGCACGGCACGCTCGACAGTTTACACATTGACCAACCGCCGCGTCGTACTGCGCATTGGCATTGCGCTGCCCAAGTGCATCAACCTGCCGCTATCGCTCATCAAGTCAGCTGATCTTTCGCTTAACGCTGATGGCACGGGCGATATTCCACTGACGCTGAACGGCGAACAGCGCCTTGGTTATCTCCAGCTCTGGCCGCATGCGCGCGCGTGGAAATTGCGTGAACCACAGCCAATGCTGCGCGCGGTGCCCGAAGCCCAGAAAATCGCGACATTACTGGCCCGTGCCTGTGGTGCCCGGCTCGAAGTCGTGCCACAACAGGGGTTTGAACAGGCGATTGCCGCATGAAACCGCACATTCACCACGCCGAGCCTTTTCCCAAGGCCATGCTGGTGCTGGCCGGTGCACTGGTCGGTGGCGCGCTGCTGATGACCGCCGCGATCCGCCTGACCGGCACGCCGCCGCAATCATCACCGACGCTTGAACGTGCTGCTGCGAAAGTGGCCGCCGTAAAATCACGCGACCTGAGCTTTGCCGATCAAGCGGACGGATCGCTCCGTATTGTCGATATATCGACCGGCAAATTGGCCGGCGAAGTCGCGCGCGGAAGCGAAAGCGGTTTCATCCGCGGCCTGATGCGCGGGCTGATGCGCAACCGCCAACAGCGCGGCGTCGGCGTGGCACCACCGTTCCGCCTGACCAAATGGGCCAATGGCCAGATTTCGATTACCGACAGCACATCGGGCTATGTCACGGACCTGAGCGCATTCGGCGATACCAACCGCGCTGCCGTGGAGGCACTCCTCAAATGAGCCGTTCCTTTGACACGCCTTGCACGATCGAAGTCGAACATGGTTTCGATCACCTGCATGCGCATGTTGAACTCGACGGCGACGTGCCGATTTATCCAGGTGACAAGGTTCGCGTCCACGGCGCGGCGATCCGCCTCCCTTATGGTGAGCGACTCGTCGAGCACCGGATGGCGACCGTGACGCGCGCCACAGCCCTTGAGCGGGCATGGACCAAATTCCGCGCGCGCTTTGAAATCACCGAACTTTACGAAATCAGTTTTTCAAATGGACGCGCGCTATGACCGAAATGACGCACAACTTCACGAAGGAAGATGCGCACGCGATCGCGACGCAGGACACGGTGCTGTCCCCTCGTTTCTATACCACTGATTTCGATGCGATGGACAAGATCGACGTCAGCCTCGTCCGCGCCGAATGGGATGCGCTGATTGCCGAAATGGCTGCCGACCCGAACAAGAACCATTTCAAGAAAACCGAAAGTTTCGACGGCATCATTGCCGCGATGGAGCCGAACCTGCGCAAGGAATTTGTCGATTTCCTCGTCTCGTCGCTGACGTCCGAATTTTCGGGCTGTATCCTCTATGCCGAAATTGCCAAGCGCACGAAAAATCCCGACGCCAAAGCCTTGTTCAAACTGATGGCGCGCGACGAAAGCCGCCATGCCGGTTTCATCAACGACTCCTTAAAAGACGCCAACATCGGCATTGATCTGGGCTTCCTGACCAAGACCAAGAAATACACATTTTTTCGCCCGAAATTCATTTTCTACGCGACTTATTTGTCTGAAAAAATCGGCTATGCGCGCTACATCACGATCTTCCGCCACCTCCAGCGCAATCCGGACCGGATGATCCACCCGATCTTCAACTGGTTCGAACAATGGTGCAACGACGAGTTTCGCCACGGCGAAGCGTTTGCGCTGCTTATGCGCGCCGATCCGAAATTGCTGACCGGCCTCAACAAGCTCTGGATCCGTTTCTTCCTCGTCGCGGTCTATGCGACGATGTTCGTCCGCGATCACGCGCGCCCGCATTTCCATGCGGCGCTGGGCATCGATCCGACCGATTATGATTATGAAGTGTTCCGTGTCACAACCGCTATCACGCGGCAGGTGTTCCCGATCACGCTTGATAGCGACAGCCCGAAATTCCGGGCGCTGATGATGAAAATCCTGCGCGCCAATCAAGCCTTGCCGGGCGCGGGCGTCTTTGGACGTGCCAAGGCCTATGCAACCATCGGCACCAGCATGTTGCGGCTGTATTTTCTGCGCACCGAAGCCAATGCGCTGCCCGTCACGACGCGGATGGTGCCCGCCTGGTGAACATGAGCGCCCACGCCTTGCCTCTGCTCTATGTGGTGATGCTGTGGTTCATGTCCACGGCGCTGGTCGTGGCACTCGATCACCGGATGCGGGCGCAGAAAGTGCTGACCTATGCAGGCGCCGCAGCTTGCGCCGCCGTCGC
>JANOZQ010000161.1:0-10684 GCA_031429555.1 Sphingomonas sp.
ATGTTTGATCAAATTCTCGGGCAAATCCGCCGCCATCTGGATCGGGCTGTACAGAACGATATACAGCGCCAGCTGCTTCGCCATTGTCGATGCCATGCCCTGCCCGCTCTTGCCGACCAGCGACAAGACCCCCGGCGTATAATCCATCGGTCCCGACAGCATCCGCGTGAAGATCAGGTCGACTTCATGCCCCGGACCATTATCCGGCTGGCCCCACGCATTATACTCCATGCCGCGCTGCCCTTCACGCGATACCCAGTTTGGATAGGTGCGCCGCAGCCCCGTATCCTTGACCGGCTCGTGCGGGTTGACCGCAATCTTGTGACGCGCAGCGACCTCGACAACTTTCAGGTGATGGACGACGGAGCGTTGTCCCTCATGCCATTCCATGATGGTTTCGCCCGGCTTTGCCCCCGGCGCGATGATCCCGCCCGCATCCGCAACATAGCCCGACTTCACGGCGGGCACGCCCATCCGCTGATACAGCGTCATGGCCGCCTCAAGCTGCGCTTCGTAAACCGCGATGTTCCCGCCGGTCTCGTGATGCCCGATCAGCGCGACGCCCTTGCTGCGCCCATAATCGGTAACAGCTTTCAAATCGAAATCGGGTGTGCTCTCGGTGAAACTGAACTCGTCGCCATGCCCGAACCAGTTGCCGTCCCAGCCCTTGTTCCATCCCTCGATCAGCACGCCGCCAAAGCCATGCTTGGCCGCAAAGTCGATATATTCCCTCGCCCGCGCCGTCGTTGCGCCATGCTTCGGACCCTGTGCCCAGCTGAACTTGTCGAGGTGCATCCCCCACCAAATGCCAACATAGCGCATTGGCTTCACCCAGCTGACATCGCCCAGCTTGTTCGGTTCGTTGAGATTCAATTCCAGATCATTGTCGTACAACGCGGGTGCCGAATCGGTGATCCGGATCGTCCGCCACGGCGTCGAAAACGGTGTGTCGCGCACGACCTTCGGTCCCGATGCAGATGGTGACAGCAGCGCCCGGAACGACTGCCCTTCGATCCGCTTGATCCACATCCCCGAATAATCGACTAGTGCCGCTTCGTGGAAAGCCAAATGCGTCCCGTCATCGAGGCGCATCGTGAACGGCGTCTGCGCAGCGGACACGGCATTGACCGGCGTCCGGTTGTAAAGATACTCCTCGCGGTTCCACTCCTGTGCCGTCGCCCACCACGCCGTGCCGGGGGTGACGAGGTTGAACTCGGTCACTTCCTCGGCAATTTTCATCGTCGTCAGATTGGCCTGCTTGGGCATTTCATAGCGAAAACCCATGCCATTATCGAACAGCCGGAACCGCACATTCATCGCCCGCTTCAATCCCGACGGCTGCACCAGTCGCACAAGCAATTCGTTATAATGATTGCGGACATTGGCCCGCTCGCCCCACGGCTGCTGCCACGTGTCGTCGTGCGTTGCCGTTTCCGATCCCGCCACAGCAAACCCGCGCACCATCGCCTCGCTATCGGTCAGCAGAAAACCCAGCCGCGACGGCGCGATCAGCACCTTGCCTTTGCGCATCACCGAATATAGCGCGCGACCGTCATTGTCGGTCTCTACTTTCACAGAGATCGTGCCATCGGGGGAGGATGCTGTTGCAGTTGCCGCAGCGAGCGTGGAACCAGTCCAGAGCAGTGCTAAGGCACCCGTCGTAATCCTGGCAAGCGGGGACAACATGATTACTCTCCTGCAATCGATTTATTTTGCCGTGACACTGCGGTGAAAAGGCGACCGTGTCACGGTCTAGGCATTCGTATTCAGCGCACCGCCAGCAAACCGCGTTACGGTTTGACGAATTCATGTTAGTGGCGCGCCTATGATCAAAATCCGCGCGTTACTCGCGACCTTCCTCGCACTGTCGCTGCTGTCTGGCTGTGCCTATCGCAATAATTTTCCGGTTTCGCAGACGTTTCCGAAAGCGCCGGACGACACGGCAGCATTGCGCGTTTACGTCGATGCCAACGGCACATTCTATCCAAGCGACTGGCGCGACAAATGTGCGGACGCCTGCAAAAAGATCAAGCGGGGATTCACGCTCCTTGCCACGGCCCTGACTGCCGCCGATTACCGCACCCACATCATTGCCGATCAAAAACGACAGCTTGCCCTGATCGCCGATTATGCCGCTGCCCACCCACGCCTGTTTATCCTGATCCACGGTTTCAACACCGATGAAGAAGACGCCCGCGCCTCGTACAATCGCATCCGCGACCGCATCGCGCTCGGCTCCGGTGACGGCATCATCGAATTTTATTGGGACGGTCTCGCTAAACTACCCTCGAAAGACGCCTTCAGCCTTGCGCCGCTGGCCTTCTGGAGCAAGGCCACCGGCAACAGCCAGACGGCCGGATCACTTGGCCTGCGCCGCATTCTCGCGCTGGCAAAGAGCCGGGACATTTTCCTTGTCTCGCACAGTCGCGGTGCTTCGGTTGCACTCAGTGCCCTGTCGAACCCACCCTACTCCGACGGCTTTCTGACCAAGACCGAACGGCTCGATTTCGACCTGACCGACGGTGTTGACGGCAGCCCGAATTTCCTTCGTCCCGCCCCGCTGCCCGACGGCACCGGCAACCGCATCCACATGCTCATGCTTGCGCCTGCCATCGGTTGCGTTGATTTCAGCCGCGCCGACGTTACGCGCCGTCCGGCACGAATGATGGAAGCCGATGGCTGCGTCGACGTCCGCCCGCTACGCTCTGAAGTCACTTTCCTCGGCTACACGCTTAACGAAAAGGACAGCATTCTCGGCAAATTCATCCTGCCTTCAAACTGGTACAATGCGACTGATTTCGGGTTCAAACCCGAACTCGGCATGACGCTCGGAAAGAGGTGGAAAGTATTGCGACCCTTTCCGATTGTCGCAAAACCGCACGGCCATGATTTCGACTGTTATATTGCCGACGCTGAATTCGGCGACATGCTTCGCGCGGCGGGTGTCGCCGTCAAGCCCGGCCCGAAACTGACTCCGCGTAAACCATGCGGAAAAATACCAAACGGTCAACGCAATCCATAAGCGTCCCCCAACCGGTCGAGCGCCAGCGTCAGCACCACCCGCCCCGACCGCGTTGGCCACCCCATCGCTTTCTCCGCTGTTGGCAACGATTCCCCGGCGCAGACGATCCGCCACAAAATATCGGACAACCCCCGCCCGACATCGCTGATCGCGCGCTCGAACCGCCGCTTCGCCTCGATCTGCGCCATCGTCGGATCCATACCCGTCGGGGCGCCACGCCGTCCCTTCGCCATAGGGCTTGCGTCCCAGCGCATCGTCACGCTCGGCCCCAGCGAGCCCATTTCATAGTCTGCGCGCAACCGCTCGCCAGCCTCGAACTGCCGCGCATCAACCAGATTGCGCGCCCGCAACCACGACAACGGTGACTCGGCTACATTGACCGCAAAGGTTCGCCCTGAAGGAACCCGTGTCTCGACTATTTCACGTTGCAGCATACCATTACTCCCGAATCGTGCTTTATCGCTTGTCATACGAACCAACCTGTAGGAAAGGACAAATCCTGTTTGGTTATAAAAAGGGTCAATCATGATCACCCGTATCCGCGAAGTTCGCCGCGCCAAAGGGCTGACGCTTCTCGATGTCGCCGAAAAATGCTCACCCCCAACGACGGCTCAGACAATCGGTCGCCTCGAAACCGGCACACGCACCGTATCGGTTGGCTGGTTGAACCGAATTGCCGCCGCACTGGACGTTACAGCGGGCGATCTTGTCGAATTGCCCGACCATGCGGACTTGCCCGTTGCCGCTATCCTCGATTCCGACGGCGTCAACGCGCCACGCCGCGAATCCTTCGCTGCGCCGCCCGTACCCGCGCCCGGCATGGTCGCCATTCAGGTCGAAACCACCATCGGCGAATATCGAGCGGGCGACACCATCTGGTGCCAGCGCGTCGATACCGGCAATTTCGGCACACTGCTCAACCGCGACGTCCTGCTCCCCCGCCCCGCCGGTCGTTTCATATTCGGCCGCCTCATCAATCGCGACGGTAGTATGCTGCAAATCCTGCCCTTGGGTGCGGGTGGCAAGCAGCAAATTATCGCCGATCCGGCATGGGCAGCATTCGCCGTCAAACTAATCAGGGCGCTTTAGGACGCTTCATCCGTTTTGTATGAAACGCTTAATATGAAAGGCAAAACCGGGTATGGCGATTGAGACTATTTTCAGCCTGTGCATGACAGCGGCATTGATCGGCTGGCTCGCACTCTTGATCGCACCACTCGCCCGCACAAGCCTAGTCCGTACGGCACGCATCGTCGCGGTAATCCTCGCCGCCGCCTATTTCGTCCAGATGTTCACAATCACACAACCCGTCGCTGGCGCGAGCTTCAGCACGCTGGCGGGCGTCACGGCCCTGTTTTCGCTGCCTGGCAACGTGATGCTGGGTTGGACACATTACCTTGCCTTCGACCTGTTTGTCGGCAGCTGGGAAATCGAGGATTCGGCGAAAATCGGTGTGCCGCACTGGGCGATGCTCATCCCGCTCGCTCTTACGTTCCTATTCGGACCGATTGGCCTTTTCACCTATGCGGCGATCCGCACCGTGCATATGTGGCGCCGACATGGTCGGTTAATGTGATCGGCGGAAAAACTGGTGGGCGCTGACGGGCTCGAACCGCCGACCCTCTCGGTGTAAACGAGATGCTCTACCAACTGAGCTAAGCGCCCGCAGCCGGCCACCTGCATCAAACGCGCCTAGACCGCAAGTCCACCCTGCGCCTTGGCCGCACTCAAATAAGCCAGCATCCCTGACGCTGCCCCATCGGAAAGCGCGATAAAGACCCGCCGCCCGTCTTCGGGATCGGCAATACGAATGAAAATGCCGTTCTCGCTCATTGTCTTGATCCAGCGCAGCGCCGTCGTTGGTGGGACGGCGGCAGCAATGCAGAGGCTCGACACAGCAACCTGCATCCGTTCGAGACGTGCTGCCATCAAGTCGAGCAACATATCCCACGCCGGATCAGCGAACAGATCACTCCGAAAAAACCGGTCGCGCATCCGCCGCAGCCTGATCATCGCGCGGACATCGTTCGCCGAGATGTCAATGTCGGGCACCGCATAAGCCCTTGGTTCGGCGCGAAACCCGACCATGGCATCGCTGACTCCGCGCAACGGCGGCGCGTCGTTTCCAACCAGATCGGCAAGTGTCTGAGCAATCCGTTGAACCTCGTCGGCCAATCGCTGCAACCGCAACGAATCATCGATTACGACGTCGTGCAAGATGGGATCGCGCGCAGGACCGAACATCGCCAATGTGGCGACCCATTCCGCAGCGCTCGCCTGACTCATCAACACGACCGAAGGGGCACTCAAACGTGCGGCAACCTGATCCAGACAGTCAGGCGCGCAGTTTACCAATACTGGCACACGATCAATCCGCCCCAGCGCGTTAAGCTGGTCGAGAAACACATCGAGCACTGGCCCGCCATCCTGTGAAACATCGACAAAGACGGCATCCCCGACGGCATACTCCGCAAGTCGCGCCGCACCATCAACTGCTGACCCGGCATGTAATACTCTTGCGCCGACCTGTTCAGCAATCGATTGCGCGTTCCTTTTGCCATTTTCACTATCGGCAAAGATCGAAACACGTCGTTCATCGGGACTATAACTGGCCAAGCTCAAAACCTCTTCAGGGTAAAGTTCGTCTTCCATCGCTAACCCCCAAACTTATTATGTCCAGTCTGTCGCCAGTTCGGAGCATTGTCAGCCGATATTGGCACGGTTTTGGATCAACCTCGTCTGGCACCAGTCACCGACTCGGCTAGATTCTGTCATTGGGGACATTAACCATTTTGGGGCCAGAGCAGAGATGACCATAAGGACGACGCCCGCGCGAGATGGCGCGGCGACGGTTGACACGCTCCTGCTCGGCGACAGTCCAGTCATGGCAGCCGTGCGGAGCCTCGTCTGTCGGGTCGCTCCGGGTAATACATCGGTTCTGATCACAGGTCCTTCGGGCAGCGGCAAGGAGCGCGTCGCCCGCGCCATCCACGCAGAAAGTGATCGGTCAACGGGACCGTTTGTTGCCATCAACTGCGGTGCCATCCCCCGTGACCTTCTCGAAAGCGAATTGTTCGGTCATGAGAAAGGCAGCTTTACCGGCGCCCATGCGCTGCGGCAGGGCCGGTTCGAAGAAGCACATAAAGGCACGCTTTTCCTCGATGAGATCGGCGATATGCCCCCCGATATGCAGGTCAAACTGTTGCGGGTATTGGAAGAACGACGCATCGAGCGCGTCGGTGGTCGTGGCAGCATCGCCGTCGATGTCCGCATTGTGTCAGCCACGCACCGCGACCTCAGTAACGCTATCGAAGACCAGCGCTTTCGCGAAGATCTGTACTACCGCCTTGCCGTCTTCCCGATTCACCTTCCCGGGCTATCGGCGCGACCCGAAGATTTACCACTCCTGATCCGCCACTTCCTGCGTGACATTTCGGACAGCAAAACGAATGTGCGCTTTTCAGGCCAGGCGATTGCCGCGCTGGCAACGCATAGCTGGCCGGGCAACGTCCGCGAACTCCGCAATTTTGTCGAACGCGCAGCAATCCTCCATCCGGGCGAAACACTCGGATCGGGCGATGTCGATGCACTCCTGCTGCGCCCGAAAAATATCGTCGCCGCGCCGCCGCCTGCCCGCATACCGACGCCCGTTACACACGCCGAGGCAGAAATCGGTCCAAGCGGCATCGACCTCCGCGCTATCCTCCACGACATCGAGGGCCGCTACATCGGACAGGCGTTAAGCCGCACCGGTGGCGTGGTGGCCGATGCAGCGCGTTTGCTCGGCCTGCAACGCACGACGCTCATTGAAAAAATGCGCCGTCACGCGGCCTGAAGGCGAGTGTCCGCAATTTGCCCCCATGCATCGGCAATCGGCTCTAGCGTCGACCGCGCCTGTTTGCACCAAAACGGATCGATCTCTTCCGCTGCGCGCGACAGGCAACGCCGCGTTTCGCGATACACCTGCGCCATCAGTAACGCTGTCGTCCCGCCCGAACGATGGTCAAGGCTTGCTTCCAGCGCGTGAAGTATACCCATTGACCGCGCCTGCGCTTCGTGCGCCCGCTTTCCTCGCGACAGCGCTGACGCCATCGCATCGATCTGGTCGAGTGCCTCGCCGAGCAGAATATTCACCAGCCCATGCGCCGACGCGGCTTCGACCCGGCTTGACTGGTCAACCTGTCGATAGGCGGCAGCGGCATTCATCGCTGCGAATTCCATGCCGCGACCTGCTGCTCGACATAGCTTTGAACAGCCTTCAACTGCGCGACCTTGCGATCCATGCCGCCAAAACTCTTGGTCAGCCGGTCGATTAGCCGCGCATTCTCGTCTTCCATCCGCACGCGCTCTTTGGCGATGGCGGTTCCAATACGCTCGTAGCGCGACGACGCTATGGCCAGCGCACCAGTGCCTGTCGTCAGCCGGTCCTTCATCGCGCCGAGCGCCGACGATAGCCCCGTGGTACTAACCAGCAGCGCGCTTACTTCGGTGGGTGCAGCAGTCATCGCTGCGTCGAATTTTGCCGTGTCGATGGTCAGGGCGCCCGTCCGGCTCACCCCGATGCCGATATCAGACAGCGTGCGATACGTGCCCGTCGCTGCCAGCTCGACCTGCGGCAACCGCCGAAATTCAGACTGTACCGCCCGTGCCGCACTATCACCGCTCAACGCGCCCGCTGATACCAGCACCGACCCGCCGCGCATCGCATCATTCAGCGACCCCTGAAGTGCGTTAAAGCCCGACACAAACGCATTGGCGAGCTTCTTCAGACCCGCCGCATCGACGCCACTGGCGCTGTCGGCGTAGTCGGTAACAAGCGACGCCAGTCCATCCTTCAGCGAAGCGACCGCCGAAATCCGTGCACCGTTGGCACGTTCCTTGACGATGATCGAATATTCGCGGCCTTCGCGCGCACTGGCCGCCAAATCGGCAACAAGCGTTTTGGTATTGATCCCCGATCCGATACCGAGACTGCTGGCGATAGATGTGATCATGGTGCGTCTCCCTTGTTCAGAAGTTACGACCGGCGCGCGCGCAACTTTAACGCCTCGGCTTCGGCAATCGCGGCATCGAGTCGCGCCACCAGCATCGGCGGCGAGCGACGTACGCGCACCAGCCGGATGCGCGCCCGAACCAATGCAAGGGCTACGTCATCAAGGGGATCGGATTGCTCGGAAGCCATGCAGCGGTAACGTCGCCGAAGCGGCAGAGTTAAGCCTCGCGCACCCCGTCCGCGCCGAACCGCACGGCTTCGGGCACATCAATGTCGGGCTGCCCCCGGCCTGCTGCCAACGCTGCTTCGAGGTTCATGACGAAGGCCAAAACTGTCGCCACCGCCAGATACAGATCTTCGCGCACGCGATCGCCCGCCTTGCTTGTGAAGTAAAGCGCGCGCGTCAAAGCCGGATATTCGAGCAACGGCACATCATTGCCCTTCGCCAGATCGCGTATCGCTGCCGCCGCTTCATCCACGCCGCGCGCAACCACGACTGGTGCTGCGTCTCGCTCGGGATCATAGCGCAGCGCAACGGCAAAATGCGTCGGGTTGGTCAGCACAACTGTCGCATCTTTCATTGCCCCGCGCGCCGACATTGTGGCCAGCGCATATTGCCGACTGCGGCGCTCGCGCTTCATTTCGGGTGAGCCATCCGCTTCACGATGCTCGCGCATCACTTCGTCCTTGGTCATCATCAACCGGCGCTTGCGCTGGGCTGCCTGCAGCGGCACGTCGACCAGCGCGACAAGCCCGAGCATCAGCCCGCCAATCGCCAGCGCTCGATTGATCATCAACCCTGCCGACGCCGACCCCGTCACCGGATCGCCGGATGCAAGCCCGATCAGCGCCCACCGCCCGGCATACAGCACGGCAATGCATACCCCGCCGACCATCAAAACTTTGGCAACCGACTTGCCGAGTTCGGCAAGGCCAACCTTGCCGAACATCCGCCCAAGCCCTGCCGCCGGACTAATCCGTGACCATTTCGGTGCCGCATTGCCCCATCGCATCCCCGGCGAACCAAGCAATGTTGGCGCCGCCAGCGCAGCAACGAGCGTGAACGCAAGCAAAACCATCAGCGATCCGGACACGCTAGCGACTGCCTCGAACATCGCTGCCCCCGGCGCAAACGCGCGGACGTCGTCACTTTGAAACTGCAGCATTGCCCGCAGCATCGCTTCCAGCGCCCGGATGATCACGGTTCCCGCAACAACTGCCCACAAAACGCCGACGCCGATAACCAGTGCCGTCGAAAAGTCGCGCGACTGCAAAACGTCTCCGTCGCGTTTTGCGTCTGCCAGCTTCTTTGGCGTTGGATCTTCGGTCTTGTCGCCGTCGCTCATCGTGCGACAATCCGCGCGGTGTCTTCGAGATTGGCGACCAGCGACCGCGAGATCGCTTGCCCTAGCATCGGCATGGCAAAGGCAAACAGCAGCAGTCCACCGAGCAGCGCAGCAGGCAACCCGACCGCAAACAGGTTCAACGCAGGGGCCGACCGCGCGAGCAATGCCATCACCAGCTGAATGAGAATAACCCCCGTGACCACCGGCAGCGCCAGTACGACGCTCGCCGCGAACATCGCGCCACCGAGCTTGACGACCGCTTCGATGGCCCTTGCCGACAGCAGCCCGCCGCCAACCGGCAGCGCCCTGTAACTTTCGAGGATGACCGTGATGAAAGCCAGATGCCCGTCCATCGACAGGAACAATAACGTCGCCAAGATGGTCAGCACCTGGCCGATTGCAGGCGTGCCGTGCCCGCTCATCGGATCGATCGTCGCCGCAAAGCCAAGGCCCATAGCGTTGCCGATAGCCTCACCCGCAATTGATGTCGCCGCAAAGCCAATCTGCAACGCAAACCCCAGCGCCAGCCCGATAATAATCTCGCCGAGGATCAGTGCAAACCCCGCAACACTCGCCATCCCCTCAGGCGGCAGATAGACAGTCGCCAGCAAACTTCCCGGCACACCAACCGCCACCGCCAGCACAAAGCGTAGCAACACCGGCACTTGTGGCGCACCGAACACCGGCGCGGCCAGAAACGCTGCACCCGGTCGAACCGACGCCAGCATCAGCGCGGGCAGCATTGCCTGCGCGGCCCCGATATCGGCCCCGGTCAGCGCGTGATCTCCGGTATGCGCGCAAACATCTCGCGTGTGAAATCGACCATCACCCCCATGATCGCGCCGCCGAACAGAGCGAGGATAATGGCCACCACGACAAGCTTGGGCACGAACGACAAGGTCGCCTCATTGATCGACGTTGCCGCCTGAACAATGCCGACCAGCAACCCGACGACCAGCACCGGAATCAGGATCGGCATCGACGCGAGCGCCGTTGTCCACAACGCCTGCTGAGCAATACCCATAAAAAAGTCGGGTCCGGTCTCCATCATCCGACCCCGAATGAGGCCGCCATCGACCCCATCGTCAGCGCCCAGCCATCGACCAGCACGAACAGCAGCAGCTTGAACGGCATAGACACGATACTTGGCGAGAGCATCATCATCCCCAACGCCATCAGCGCCGACGCAACGACGAGATCGATCACCAGAAACGGCAGAAAAATAAGAAATCCGATCTGGAACGCCGTCTTGAGTTCACTCGTCACAAACGCGGGGAGCAAGATTGAGAACGGAACATCCGCAGGCTTGGCGACTTTGGGCGC
>JANOZQ010000162.1:0-6736 GCA_031429555.1 Sphingomonas sp.
TGGGCGCAGGTTGAAAAGAGCGTGATGCTCCAGAACCTTGATCATCACTGGAAAGAGCATCTGTCGACGCTGGATGCCTTGCGCCAGGTCATCCATTTGCGCGCCTATGCCCAGAAAACGCCGATCAACGAGTATAAGCAGGAAGCCTTCGCGCTGTTCGAACGGATGCTGACGCTGATCCGCGAGGACGTGACGAAAGTGCTGGCGCACGCGCAGTTCATGCAGGAGCCGATATCAACACTGCCGCAGATGCCAGACATTTTTACGTCGCACATCGATCCGCTGACGGGCGAGGACGACAGCTATGACGATCTGTCGGGGATGGGATTGATCACCACGCGCTTGCCGCCGTTGCAGATTGTCCAGCCCGACCCGCAGGAAACGCTCGGCGAAAATCCCGAAAGCTGGGTCGGCGTGGTCAGCCGCAACGCACCGTGCCCGTGCGGATCGGGTAACAAATACAAGCATTGCCACGGGTCGATAGCGTAAGCCGTTGGGTTTGATTGCGGCCTTTTTCGCAACCGCGCTGCTTTATGCCAGCGTCGGTTTCGGGGGCGGTTCGACCTATACCGCGTTGCTAGCGCTCGGCGCGACAGACTATCGGATCCTGCCGTTCATTTCGCTCGCCTGTAACGTGATCGTCGTGACGGGCGGGACGGTGCGCTATGCCCGCGCAGGGATGATCCCTTGGCGTCGGGTGATGCCGCTCGTCGTTGCGTCTGCGCCAATGGCATTACTGGGCGGACTGACGCCGATCAAACAACCTGTGTTCATGACGCTACTGGGTGCGAGCCTGTTGGTTGCAGGACTGCTGTTGCTAATCCAGCGCGAGCCGGAGTCCGCGGCTGCGGACCGTCCGGCCAATCCGGTGATAGATGCCATGCTCGGCGGCGGCATTGGGTATTTTTCGGGTCTTGTCGGGATCGGCGGCGGTATTTTTCTTGCGCCGCTGCTCCATCTGATGCGCTGGGGGAACGCACGGGCGATTGCAGCGACGGCGAGTTTGTTTATCCTGGTCAATTCGCTTGCCGGATTGGTCGGCCAAGGGGTCAAGCTGGGTGATGCGGGCGCATTGGGCGTGGTTACTGACTATTGGCCGCTAGCCGTTGCTGTGTTGATCGGCGGGCAGATTGGCAGTTGGGCGGGGATCACTATTCTCAGCCAATCACTGGTGCGGCGTGCGACGGGTGTGTTGATCCTTTACGTCGCAATTCAGTTGCTGTGGAAAACGCTTTCTAATTGACGTGAACGTCAATCGCGCGGACATTGGTGGCATGGAGCATTTTGACGTTCTCATCGTTGGTGCGGGTCTTTCAGGCATCGGTGCGGCGTGGCATTTGCAGACCCGCTGTCCGGGCAAGTCCTATGCGATCCTAGAAGGGCGAGAGGCCATGGGCGGGACGTGGGACTTGTTCCGTTATCCGGGCATTCGCTCGGATAGCGACATGTTTACGCTCGGCTATAATTTCAAACCGTGGCTGGGCGAGAAATCGATTGCCGACGGTGCGTCGATCCGTGGCTATATCGAGGAGACGGCGCACGAAAACGGCATCGATAAACACATCCGCTATGGCCAAAAAGTTGTCAGTGCCGACTGGTCGAGCGCCGATGCGCACTGGACGCTGACGATGGCCAATGGCGGGCGGATGACGGCGGGCTGGGTCATGATGTGCAGCGGTTATTACCGCTATGACGCGGGGCATGCGCCCGCTCTTCCGGGGATGGCGGCGTTCAAGGGGACCGTGGTCCACCCGCAATTCTGGCCAGAATACCTCGATTACACGGGCAAGAAAATCGTCGTTATTGGCAGTGGTGCCACGGCGATGACGCTGGTCCCTGCGATGGCAAAAACGGCGGCGCATGTAACGATGCTCCAACGCTCGCCGACTTATGTTGCATCGGTCCCGTCGAAAGACGCGCTTGCGGGGCGGTTGCGAAAACTGCTGCCGAAAGGGCTGGCCTACCGCGCAGTCCGGCTGAAGAATGTGATCGTCAGCATGACCTTATTCTGGCTGGTCCGCAAAAACCCGAGTGCGGCGAACAAACGGCTTGTCGGGTTGGTCCGCGATGCGCTTGGCCCCGATTATGATGTCGATAAGCATTTTTCGCCACGATATAATGTTTGGGATCAGCGGGTTTGTGCGGTGCCCGACGCTGATCTGTTCGATGCAATCAAGGCGGGCACAGTGTCTGTCGTTACCGATACGATCGACACCATCACGGAAACAGGTTTTCGGTTGGCATCGGGTGATACGCTTTCTGCTGACATTATTGTGACAGCGACGGGTATCGAGATGCAATTGCTGGGCGGAGCCGAGCTGTTTCTGGACGGCAAGAGGGTCGCGATGCCTGAGACAATGATCTACAAGGGCATGATGATCGGCGGCGTGCCGAACCTCAGCTATGTCATCGGTTACAACAACGCGTCATGGACGCTGAAGGCGGACCTCAGCAGTGCGCATGCCTGTCGCATCCTCAACCATATGGACCAGCGTGGCTATGTTCAGGTCGTGCCCAAACTCGATCCGGCCGAAATGTCCGACGGCAATTTCTTCGGGCTGACGTCGGGTTATCTGACGCGCGCGCAGGCCTACGTTCCCAAGCAGGGCGTGCGCCACCCGTGGAAAGTGCATCATAATTATGCGCGGGATTATGCGTCGCTAAAGCTCGGTAAGGTCGATGACGGCGTGTTGCAGTTTTCGCGGGCGGTCAAAGCCAGCCACGCCGCCTGAAATAGAGATAGGGCAGGATTGCCGATGCGATCATCATGAGCAGCGCGAGCGGATACCCATAAAGCCACTTCAATTCCGGCATATGGTCAAAGTTCATACCATAAACGGCGCCGACCAGCGTCGGCGGAAGGAGCATGACCGACGCGACCGAGAAAATCTTGAGGATCGCATTCTGCTCGATATTGATCAGGCCAAGCGATGCATCGAGCAGGAATGTAATGTTCGTCGACTGAAATCCGGCATGGTCGATCAGCGAGTCAATGTCTTCGCTGAAGCTGCGCAGTTGTTCGCGCTGCTCGGGATCGCCGCGGAAATGCGAGCAGCTGGCGAGGAACGTCAGCAGCCGAGCCGTACTGCCCGCTGTTTCGCGGGCCTTGGCAAGCATGTTCTGGCAATTGCCGATGCGGACGAGCAGCGCTTCGAGCTTCAAGGCGGGTATGCGTCGCCCTCGCTCGGACGCTGACCGGCGAAAAATATGTTTCGAAACCGTGTCGATCTCGCCTGCAATCTGTTCGAGCGAATCTGCCAACCGGTCAATAATGGCGTCGAGCAAGCGGGCGAGCGTCTGCATCGCTGTGCCGAGCAATTCGGGTTGCCGCGTGATGTGGCTGATGAATGTGCGGAACGGTTTTGGGTCGTCATAGCGAACCGTGATAAGATATTTCGGCGTCAAGACGAACGAGACCGGTGCGGCAACGGGATCGTCTTCCTCAAGCCCCGCCAAGACAGTTGCCGTCATATAAACGGCACCGCCTTCTTCATACAGCCGACTCGATGGCTCGATTTCTTCCATTTCCTCGCGCGTCGGGATGGCATGGCCAATGATCCGTTCGACCAGCTGCTCTTCGGCTTGAGTCGGGTCCAGCAGGTCAATCCAGACCGTATCCGGCGGCAACGCCGCGCTGGCTTCGGGATCGATTATTGTCGCAACCGTGGCGGAGGGGTGGAAAACTTTCAGCACGCAAAGGGGCTAGCGCAAAGCGGCAAGACACGGCAATCCCCGCGACACGATGACAAGCTCCTCTTTCCCCGATGCGGCGCGCGCGATCATCGCGACCGGACGCTGGCTCAATGCCAAAGGCTGGGCACCGGCGACATCGGGAAATTACTCCTGTCGGCTGAATGATGGCAGCTTTGCTGTCACGGTTTCGGGACGGCACAAGGGGCGGTTGACCAACGACGATGTAATGCGCGTGGACAATGCGGGCGGGTCGCTCGACGGCAAACGGCCATCGGCGGAAACCGCATTGCATCTGGCAATCTATGCTAAGTTTCCGGACGTTGGTGCGATATTGCACAGTCATTCCCCCACAGCCGTTGGTTTGACGCGGGCATATCCTGATTTGGCGGGATGGGCGTTTGCCGGGCACGAGATGCTGAAGGCCTTGCCGGGGGTGACGACGCACGAGGCACGAGTAACGCTGCCGATAGTCAACAATAGTCAGGACATGGGCGCGATCTGGGACTCTGTATCGCCCGTGCTGGGCACGATACCCGCCTATCTGATCCGCAGCCACGGGCTTTATGGTTGGGGCGCCGATATGGCAGAAGCAGAGCGCGTGATCGAGGCGGTCGAATGGCTGATCATGGCCGAACTGGCCGAAGCGCAATTCAGGAGCAGGGTATGAGCCGGTTGCAGGTTTTTCGTGAGGATGATGCAACAACGCCGCTTTTGCAGACCGAAGACTGTGACATGATGACGTCAAGCTTGAGCGAGATCGGTGTCCGGTTCGAACGCTGGCCTATACGTGCGTGCGGGGAGGACATTCTTGCCGCTTATGCGCCCGAGATTGCCGCATTGAAGGCCGAGGGCGGCTATCAGACGGTTGATGCCGTCACCGTGACGCCCGACCATCCTGACCGCGCGGAGATGCGGACAAAGTTTTTGTCCGAACACACCCATGCGGAGGATGAAGTGCGATTTTTTGTTGGCGGCCAGGGGCTCTTCACCTTGCACCATGACGGTCGTGTGTTTGATGTGCTCTGCACTGAAGGCGACCTGATGTCGGTCCCTGCGGGCATGAAGCACTGGTTCGACATGGGGGCCGCGCCGCACTTTACCGCGATCCGGCTGTTCGTGAATCCCGATGGCTGGGTCGCGGCGTTTACCGGGGACGATATTTCTGATCGCTTTCCGCGCCACGAGACCGCCTGAATGCCTGTCCGTGCGATCCTGACCGACATTGAGGGCACGACGTCAAGCATCAGCTTCGTGACCGAGACACTGTTCCCCTACGCCCGCGCACGGATGGCAGACCATGTCGCCGAATACGGCGGTGATCTGGCGCAGTTGCTGCGCTGGATGGATGTGGATGCAAAAGAGCCGGTGCTGAAGGATATTCAGGGCCGGATCTGGGCCGAAGGTTATGCCGACGGAACGTTGCGGGGCCATGTGTATCCTGATGCCGTGGCGGGGCTGCGGCGGTGGCATGATGCGGGGATCGCGCTTTATGTGTTTTCGTCGGGGTCGGTCGCGGCGCAAAAGCTGATCTTCGGACATAGCGTGGCAGGTGATTTGACGCCTTTGTTTTCGGGTCACTTTGACACGACGACGGGACCTAAGCGCGTGGCAGCGTCCTATATCAAAATTGCCGATGCGATTGGGTCGGCCGCAGAAGATATATTGTTCCTGTCCGATACGCCGGCAGAAATTGCGGCTGCGCGTGATGCGGGGATGGCGGCATTGCTGATCGACCGCACAGGTTACGAAGGCGAAATTGCGAGTTTTGATGAGGTTGCGCTGTGAAGCTGAACGGCATTCAGACGCGCTCGATCATGCGAACTGAGAATGGCAACGGCGTTCGCATTTTGGATCAGCGGCGGTTGCCTTGGTCTACAGTCTGGGTCGAACTGCGCACTGCCGAAGCGGCGGCGCAGGCGATCAGCGAGATGTGGACGCGCGGGGCGCCGCTCCTTGCGATGACAGGCGCATATGGCCTGGCAATGGCGCTGGCTGTGGATGCGTCGGACGCGTCGCTGGCGCGGAACCATGCCATGTTGCTGGCGACACGTCCGACGGCCGTGAATTTGCGCTGGGCCTTGGATGAAGTCCGCGACGCGGTGCTGGCGTTGCCAGAGGATCAGCGTGCGGCGGCTGCTTTTGCCCGTGTCGATGCGATTTGTGACGAGGATGTCGAGCTGTGCCGCGCTATCGGGGAACACGGACTAGGCCTGTTGCAAGCGCTGCACGCCACGCATCCAGACCGCCCGCTCAATATCCTGACGCATTGCAACGCCGGCTGGCTCGCCACGGCGGACTACGGGACGGCGACCGCGCCGATCTACTTGGCGCATGATGCGGGCATTCCCGTGCATGTCTGGGTCGATGAAACGCGCCCGCGCAATCAGGGGGCGTTGCTGACCGCGTTCGAGCTGAGCGAACATGGCGTGCCGCACAGTGTCATTGTCGACAATGCGGGCGGCCACCTGATGATGCGGGGGCAGGTTGATGCGGTCATCGTCGGCACCGATAGGGTGACCGCGAACGGCGATGTTTGCAACAAAATCGGCACGTATCTCAAAGCGCTGGCGGCCTATGATAACGATGTGCCGTTTTATGTCGCGCTGCCCTACACGACATTTGATCCGCAGACCGCGACGGGGGCAGATATACTGATCGAGGAACGTGATGACTTCGAAGTCACGCATGTCGCGAGCGAACAGGGCGACGTCCGGGTTACTCAATCGAATGGATTTAACCCTGCGTTCGATGTCACACCCGCGCGGCTAGTGACGGCCTACATCACCGAACGCGGCATTCTCTCGAGCGCTGAATTGAGCGTCGCCTGATCCTTGGCAAAGCAGAGGCGGACAATGTTGGTGACGGCGTCTTGCGGGTAGAAGGCGGAGACCGGAATCGCAGCAATTTTATGGCTGCGGACGAGCGCGTCACAGAAGTCGGTGTCGGTCTGCGTGATACCCGATACAGTAAGGTCAACGGATAGGAAATAGGTCGCCTTGCTGGGCAGCACTGCATAGCCGAGCGCCGTCAAACCGGCTGAAAG
>JANOZQ010000163.1:0-2998 GCA_031429555.1 Sphingomonas sp.
CTTTGCAGGTCCGTTGATCAAAGTCGATGGCGTTGCGCGCAGCGGTGGGGTGATCCTGACACCCGAAGCCGCCTTCGACTGGGATGGGGACGATTTTGAAGCAGCAGTTACAGAACCATTGCCCGAGTTCATCCTGCTCGGTACCGGCGCGACACTCGAACGCCCCGAACCGGCGTTGATTGCAGCCTATGAAGCGCGGGGCATCGGCATCGAAGCGATGGACACCCGTGCTGCCGCCCGTGCCTGGGGTGTATTGCGGGCTGAGGGCCGCTGGATCAGCGCCGCGCTGCGACCGCTTTGAGGTGATTGTAGAGGGCGGCGGTATTGGCCTCCCAACTGAATTTTTCCACTGTCGCGGCAACAGCATGTCGATCTGGATCACGCGCCAGAACCTGCTGGATCGCTTCAGCCACTGACGTCGGATCAGGCGCAGCCAGCACCCCCGCCTCGGGCCGGTCCAGCACTTCGCGCGCACCGCCGACATCCGAAATGACCAACGGCGTCCCCGATGCCAGCGACTCGACCCAAGCATTGGCCAGCCCCTCCGACGCCGACATCAGCACCATGGCATCGGCAGCAGCAAGCCAGTCGGCAATGACCTCATGGGGCTGACTGCCGAGAAAATGGACGCGCTTGCCGAGCTTCTCAGACTGCATTTCAAGCGCCCTGCGATCGGCGCCCTGACCAATAATGACGAGCGTTGCATCGGGCACCTTTTCAAGCGCATCAATCACAATCCGGTGCCCCTTGCGTTCAATCAGTGCACCGACACTGACCAGCAGCGGCCCGGCTATGCCCAGCGTCGCCTTTGCCTCTTCACGGTCGCGGACATAAAAACGCGTCCGGTCGATACCGGTGTAGTGCACCGTGATCCGATCTTCGGGCATACCCAATGCAATCATATCGGCCTTTAGTGCCGCCGACACAGCCAGCATCCCGTCCGCCGCGCGGCCCGCAGCGATCACTTGCGCTGCAGTTGCGGGGTTCGTCCCCCAATAATGAATGTCTGCCCCGCGCGCCTTGATCGAAACGGGCACGCCCAGCGCCTTGCCCAATGCAATCGCCGCCGGACCATCGGGCCAAAAAAATTCGGCATCGATCACGTCAAACGGAAATTGTTCGTAAATGCCGCGCAAAGGGCGGAGTAGCACGTGCGAGAGTGCCTTCGCATCAAACCGTCCGCCGGTGCCCGGAATATGTGCAAACGGCGTTCGATAGACGCCAAGCCCGTTCCAAATCTCGACATCGGGCAACGCCGCAAGCGCCTTGTATCGGGGATGAAACCGCCCGAGCGGGGGAATGCCGACGGGTGCCATGACGCGCAGGTCGACATCGGGATGCGCCGCCAGCCCGCGCGTTTGCAGCTCTACGAAAGGCCCGAAATTGGGCCGCGACGCGTCAGGGAACAGCGTGCTAAGTGTCAAAACGCGGAGCATGGTCCTGCGCCGCTAGCACAAAGCCGTTCCTATCCGAATAATGCTGCGCGCGTGGAAAGCGGATAGGCGAACAGGATGTCGCTGCCCGCCTCAACATCCAGATTGACCGTGCCCTCGACCATCCAGCATTCCCCCGCGACAAACGGCGCGCCGTTGGCTGACCCGCTGCCCGTTACCGGGATAAGCCACCCCGGCACACCATCAGGCAGCATGACCGACCGCACCCCGTCCCAAGACCAGCGCTCGAGCACAAATTTGCCGCCTTCGCACAATAGGCTTCGTCCGCCGCCGATATCACCGGGGATCGGCGGCGCAACGAACGGCACCGCATCGCTGACCGCCACGCCGGCCTCCAGATGCAACGCGCGCGGGCGGCCATAGTCATAGAGCCGATAGGTCAGATCGACATTCTGCTGCACTTCAATGAGTGTCAGCCCCGCGCCGATGGCATGCACTGTCCGCGCTGCCGAATAAATCACATCGCCAGCTTTGGCCGGTTTCCAGTCAACCAGCGTCTCGATGCTACCGTCGATCGCCGCCGCGCGCAGTGTCTCGCTGTTCACAGGCGCCCGAGTCCCCAATGCAATCGTCGCATCGGGCTCGGTGGCAAGGATCACCCACGCCTCGTCCTTCCCCCGCTCGCGCCCCGCCGCCTGCGCTGTTGCGTCATCCTCATGGACTTGAATAGACAGTTTCTCGCTCGTGAAGAGATATTTGACCATCAGGTCTGGGTTGGTTCCCGCCGGTGCCTCGAACCAGATTTCGCCGATCTTTGCCCCCGACGGATTATCGAACCCGGGCCAGAGCGCGGTCCGCCCCCACGGCTTTTCGACGGTGATCGTCGTGAGTTTCGTCGCTGTCATGATGACGGTAATAGCGAAGTTGGCAGACGGGTTCCATGCCGCTAAGACGAGGCCCATGCGTATCCCCCATAGCCGCCCGGCTACCGTCATTGCCGCGCTTGCGGTCCTAGCCACGATCAGCGGATGTGCGACCAGCCGCACCAAATCCGACACCGCCTATATCGCGCGTGATGTCGACACGCTCTATGCGACGGCAAAGGACAAGCTCGACCGCAATCAGTATAAGCTGGCCGCCGCCCTGTTCGACGAAGTCGAGCGCCAGCACCCCTATTCGCCGTGGGCGCGGCGCGCTCAGCTGATGAGCGCCTTCTCCAACTACATGGCGCGCGATTATATCAAGTCGACCGAATCGGCGACGCGATTCCTGTCGATCCATCCCGGCAACCGCGATGCGCCCTACGCCTATTATCTGATCGCGCTCAATTATTACGAACAGATCACCGACGTGACGCGCGACCAGAAAATCACGCAGCAGGCACTCGATTCGATGGGTGAGCTGATCCGCCGCTATCCCGACACCCGCTATGCCGCCGACGCGCGGTTGAAAGTCGATCTGGTCAACGATCACCTTGCCGGCAAGGAAATGGAAATCGGTCGCTTCTACCAGCGCCGCGCGCAATGGCTCGCCAGCGTTGTCCGCTTTCGCAAGGTCATCGACAGTTATGACACGACAACGCACACACCCGAAGCGCTGATGCG
>JANOZQ010000164.1:0-8430 GCA_031429555.1 Sphingomonas sp.
GGCGCAAACTTCCTGACCACGTCAATAGCCTTGACCTCCACGGCTCGCCCTCCTGAATCAACTCAATGCCGCGATTGTTAACATTAAAGCGCAAACAAATAACAGCCGGATTCAGGTCCGATCGGACCTGAATGGCAGCGAGTTACGTTGCGGCGGAGTTTGAGCATGACAGATTCGTCGTACAAACCGGAGGAAGAAATCATCAAGCTTTCGTCGATTCGGTTGCGCTGCTCGTGTTAGTTGCGACGGTGCCCGACGCATAAGCTTAGCTACCGACGAAGCAGTAGATTGCTGTTGCGGGAATTGACCTCAGGTGCCGAGACCATTCAGCAGCAGAGCCTGATCAGGAAATTAGCTCGAGAATATTTGGGAGAGACAATCAACCATCCAAGTTCCAATCTTGACCAGGCTACCGGAATACTTCGTCCATCCAGCCATCCGCACAGCTTTTCGGCCGTCGATCCTTCGTCAGCTCCTGCACGACCGAACCGCTGTCCGCGCCGCGCAGCCCGACTAATATGGTCGCCACCTGGCCCAGCTGCCCCTCGCGCTTGGATGCAAACCCGAGAGACGCAATGAAGGGCCTTGGTGTTGCCTCTCGCGACAACAGCAATGCAGCTCCTGCGCGGCCCTTCTCGGGCAGTTCGCCCAGTCGCGGTCGCAAGGGCAAAATGAGGTCATCACGACCGATCCTTGGCGCATAACAACCAATGTTCGAGAATTTGCTCGCTAGCAGCCGGAGCACTTCGTCACGCGGTCGCTCGCCACTGAGCTCAGAAAGCCCAAGCCAGGTCGCTGCAGCGTCGTCGGCAAGCACGAGGTTGATACGATCGGCAAATCGACCGACGAGATCGGGATTGGGCAGCTGGTCAGGGGCAACGCTGGCAGCTTGCAACAGCCCGCCAAGGTTGGTCATCGCCTGGTGAATTTCTACAAGACCAACCATCGTCGCAGGCGGCTCGACGCGCGCGATGGTCACGCCCATCTTCGCAAGATTTGCGCGTTCGCTTGGCCCGAAGCAGGCGAGCTTGTCGAGGTGCTTGGACACTGCTTCGGCAGGAGCCGTTGAAGCCAATGCCCAGAGATACGTGTCGACGTCGACGTCAGACAGATCGAGCTTTCGAAGCGCCGGTCGCGCGATCGAGCAGGCACTGTCGAATGCGCTTGGGTTCTGAGCCCCCGACAGCGCGTCGTGCATCGAGGTGTCTAGTGCCTGGCGAACGGTCAACAGGGTCGGCGCATTTGCATCGCGCGACGGGATTGGGGTGGCGCTTCCCACCTCTGCAGCCGTAATCGGAACGCTCGGCTGGTAAAACGCGTCGCTGCGCCGAAACACGCTCGCCTGATATTGTAGCGCGATGTCGTAGCCGCCGCTCAAGCGCGGGGTGCCACCGGTCGCAAGCGGCGGGAACGCGAGGTAAACAAACACGCGGTTCGCGCGATCGCCGACGCGCGGCTGGCCTACGAAAGGAACCGCGATTGCCGTTTCAACATCATCCGTCAGCAGCGCCTGCGTCTCGGTCCTGCCGGCCGGCGTCAACGCGCCGACTATAGGACCAAGCGGAGCCGACACGATCGCCGCAAAGAGCTTGACACCGCTCCATAGCTCATCGAGGCGGTCGCCGTTTGGTTCGAGCTTGTATTTGGATTGTAGGCGCAGCGTGACCTTGTCGTCATAGACGGTGTTGGTCGTGCGAAGCGGGATCAGCACCGAAGCCGCGTCCAGCGCCGCGTCGTCGCCAATCTGCGTACCGACTACGCGTATCTTGCAATTGCGCTCTTCGGGCGTCTCGATCGACACCAGCCGCAAATCGCGCGGGGTCGCGTCGGCACCGTTCGCGCGAATGGCGACTTGTGCGGTTATGCTCCAGATGCCCTTTTTGTCGAAGATGCGCTGGTAGATCTCGTTCTCGGCCTTGCGCCATCGCTTGAACTGCGCGTCGGATACGAAAGCGCGTTTTGGGCAAATAGCGGCGTCGCCGATACCGACCGGCGTGAACGTCAATCTAAAATAACCCGCATCGACGCGCCCGGCCGCGTCGCGTGTCGGCAGCGCGCCTTCGTTTTGCCGCTCGATAACGCGGCCTTTCAGCCCCGTACGCAGCGAGGTGTCGCCGGTCTCCGCGACGGTCGAGGACGTCAAACCTGTTGATATAATTAGCGCGAGCCGGACGGCGTTCCTTAATGTCGATGGCATTTCGTACCCCCACAGCCGATGCGGCTATCAACCTAGCGTGGAGTCGTCCCTTCACAAGTGCTTTGTTAGGTCGCGCCTCGATACCGTAGAGGCGTGAGACGCCATCTCGGCATTTCCAGGACAGGCACCACCATCTGTATTAGCCCGTTCCTGAACAAGCGGCTGCTTATTGCCGTCGCTCACTTTTAGCGAACTGTCGGCAACGTCCAACGAAGGCGCCGAGAGAGGAACCGCTGACAAGACTGAAAAAGGCAACACAGTTTTGAAAACGGGCCCCTACCAAACTCAGCGGGTGTGGTCGTGATTAGCCGGCCGCCCGGTCGCTAACTGGAGCAAGGACGGCTTTGAGCAGCGCTACGGGGTCTGTTCCGATGGCTGAGGCAATTTCGACGAACTCGGCGACATCAAGCGTGCGTTCTCGATTCTCGTACTTTGAAATGAATGATTGTGGTCGTCTTAGCCGCTCAGCCAAGACTGTCTGCGAGATACTGGCAGCAATTCGTGCCGCGACAAGCGCACCTATGATCCGGCCATAAAGGTCGTCACGGGAAAGGCTCGAGCTGGACTTCGTTGGCACGCTGAGTGCGGTAGCCAATGCTTGTTATTATCCCATTTTGGGATATAACGGATTGGTTAAGGCAAATATGAAGCTGGAGGCGTCATGAGCATTTTTCACTGGATTGGTAACTTCGTTTCATCGGCTTGCCATCACAACTTCTGGCAGCAAAATCAATATCATCAGAATGATACGTTACCGACCATTAATCCGACATCGGGTTTGCCAATGATCGGTGGGTCAGGCGTGGATGTGCGTGGCAATCCATTTGGCACGGACCTCAATTCTTGGCACCGCGACGACATGTTTTCATCACATCAAAACGATCTGAATCACTCGATTGCGCCTAGTTGCACGTCACCTGGTTACGACCCGATCCGGGGCTGGTAATTGGAGGTTCGATTATGCGCAGCATTTGGCGTTGCCAAAACGGCGCGATTCCCGGGTCGGTGTTGGCGCTGTGCATTGCCACAGTCATGCCTGCTCCCAGTCAAGCTACCGACAGACCAGGACTTGCTGACTTTATTGAACAAATAGAAGGGATGACTGGTTCGCCTGATAAATGGGGCAGCGAAAATATTCCTCTACAACGGGATACAGCCGAGATCCTTGATCAGCGCTTCGTGCGCGAAAACCTACCTGCCGATCCGAATGCATCGGCACGTCGTGCGCAACTTTCATTCGCTGCTGAGTGTGTCGCGAAGGGTGGTGCAATCGAACCCGAATCAGGCGTTGTGACAGCCGCTTTCTCGGAACGCGTGCTTGATGGCGTTCCGCTATCGAGCCCGACGAAAGAACAGTGGCGCGGATTTGTGTCAGTGTGTTCGAGTAGTGCAAAAAGCGTGTTGGGCGGTTTCGTCGCAATTGTGCACGATACCACAGGTGTTGCCCGCCGTGGCGACATAGGGAGTCGGCTTATGATGCGACTTCTCCCTGTACCTACGGTCACAGCCATATATGCTTATCGACCCAACCGGATCGAAAATCGGGCAACGCTCGAAGCCGCCATCGAAAAACGCGCCTTGACGGCGACGATGGAGCGGGCCGAGGAGATAGCGCGCACCGATGCGTTTCGCAAAGAGATGGCAGTTGGTTCTGAAACCAATTGCGGAACTGTCATTCAGCTGCGAGGCTCGATGGTTGAGATTGCGGTGCCCGCTTACCGAAACACATCCAATGGCCAATCAACATTCTGGTCGAAGCGTGATCGGCTCTACCCCGTTGGACCGGCGCTATGCAGTTATGGATTGTGAGGACAAATGATGGTTGGAACCAAGCGCACATTCGGGGCGACTGAAGCACAGGGGCTGGCTGACAATGATAGCGACGGCGTCGACGGCGACATGGTCCGCAGGCTGCTGCAGACTAATTGTTGGGCGAACGCAATCGATCACCAGCGTGACGGACTGCTGAGTTGGAAGCATTATGCCGTGCTGCTGCTGCGCGATGTGTCGGTGTCCGACGTCGCAGAGCGGTTGATGCCAGTGGTCGATGAGATGGCTCGCCAGGTCGAGGACGTCATCATCGGCGCGCGTGAAGAACGAACGCCACTCTCTAACTGTGTGACCATCGAAGAATGGCTGGTCGTCTGGAACGAGCATTTTCAGCACTGGACCGACCCGGTACGCGAAATGCTCAAGCAGCTTGTAGTCACGCCCGATGCCGAGCATTTTGTCGCAGTCGCCATGCGCAGCTATTCGGTTGTGCTTTTGGGTTTTCTGCTTGATGCTATCGCGGCTCACCAACAGCGCGTTAGCCTGCACCAGGCGCTGCGGGGGCAGGCGCAGCAATTGCCGTAGATCTATCGGCTAAGATGGGATCATCCAAAGGCGGATACGTCGCACGAAGTGCTGTGCCTATGCCTCTATGCTCGATTTGCGGCACGATGGTCATTGGGTACTGGCTCCGTCCCAGACAGGGTCAATGTCGAGCTTGATCAAGAAGATATTGCCAACGAACAATTCTATCCGTCGGCATATTTGTGCTGATCGACGGGACGAAGAGCGCATCGTGTTCTGCACCCGCCGATCACCCTAACCATGGCGGAACGCATCGATCAGGCTGGCCTGGATTTGTGCGGTATGCCGACGGCGGACTTCCTTTCGTTGTTTGCCCGGTGCATCTTTATGCGCAACAAGCTTTGCGGTGGCCGCGACATCATGTCTACTGAATGGGAAGCGCTGACCCCGCAGCGAGACGGTATTAAGCCGGTCAAGAAACTCGCGCCGGCAACCCGATGGCACCCGGCGCAACGCCGCCAATATATATCCCGGACTGGCCGGGCGGCTGCGGCCGGCAATCGAAAACAACCCAAACGCAGGCAGCACACTGAAGGTCATGAGAAACCACCCCACCAAAACCACATGGTCGGCACCCGCGATCCTCAACGATACGATGCCGATGACACCCGCTGTCACCGATGCGGTGATCAAAGGTATCGCGTACCGGTCAATACGAAATTGCAAGCTGCCGTAGACTTCATTGAGCAATCCACTCTGGAGGATGAGATCGTCTTGCGGATTTTCGAGATCGTTGAGCGGGGTGCAACTGTCGTAATGGGTCATCATTGTTCCTTTCAGATTATCGGCCAAATTTGGCGCGCAGAAGTTGCTCGAATGCCGAGCCGTCTTGGCGGGTGAGGTTGGGGACGTAACGCGAGTAGACGCGGAACAGCATTTCGGTGCTGCTGTGGCCCATCTGCCGCGCGATCCATTCGGGGTTCTCGCCTGACGCAAGCCACAATGTCGCCGCCGTATGCCGCGTCTGATAGGGGCGGCGCGGGCGCAACCCGAGATAGCGCAGCGTGGGATACCAGATGCGGCTGGTGACATTGCGGTTGATGAAGGGATTGCCCGAGCGCATGCAGAAGACATAATCGCTGAGCTTGGCCGTAACCTCGCGCTGGCTGACCAGCGCTTCGAGGACCAAATGGTTCATCGCGATTTCACGCATTGAGCCATCGGTCTTCGTCGTTTCCACTCTACCCTGAACCAGCGCTTCGCGCACGAGAATCTGGCGCTTATCCAGGTCGACATATTGCCATTTGAGGCCATCGACCTCGCTGGAACGCAGACCGGCAAAGAAGCGCACCGCATAATAGTTGCGCATATCGGGACGGACAGTGTCCAGAAAACGGTTGACCTCATCGAGCGTGAACGGGTCCACGTCCGATTTCTTCTGCTTCACCGGCTTGATGTTGCGCCACGGACTGACAAACCCAAACCGATCTGCACCTTCGATTAGGACCATGCGAAGCGGCATCATGATCTTGTTGATGCGGGCGGCCGACAGCTTGGTCCCCGCACTGACACCGGGCCGATCCGCAAGGCCCGCACGAAAGGCCATGATGTCGGCCTTCTCGATCAGATCGAGTGCTGTGTCGCCAAAGTTTGGTAACAGGTATTTGTCGAGCGTGATGCGCATTGTATCCGCATAGGACCGCCGCCACTCAATCCGCCGTTCGGCGAACCATGTTTCCGCAAAGTCATGGAAGAGCGGCGTGTCCGATCTTGCGGATGCCACCCGACGTTCCAGATTCCGAAATACGTCGACTTTGCCGCCATCAGGGAAATAGGCTGCGTAGTCGAACGTGCCCAATACGATCTCGGCTTCGATGCGTTTCATCGCCGTATCGCAGCGACGGCGATTGGCTGGGTTGTCGGGCAAGTTGCTCGATTCCCGACAGCGTTGACCCTTATATCGGAAATCAAACTGAAGAAATCCACTGCGTGAGTAGACGCTTCCCATTACGCTGCTCGCTTTACGGGAAAGCAAAATGGCGAGCTTTCGGCCACCATGTCGGTTTCGATCTTTTCCCAGATGAACAGGATTTTCCGACCGCCAAACGGGCGAAAATAGTGGATGCCTTCGAGAAGCACCGAGTCCTTAAGGCGATCTCGAATTGTCCTCGCATCATACTTGATCCGACTAGCCAATTCGTCGGTCGTGAGATAGGTCATGCTCATCATTCGCCCTTTCAGTGCATCATAAGTAGCGTATGAGCTACATATGATGCATCAAATGAGGCGTGTCAACATCATTCGTCGCTTTTGCGCATCATTTAGTGGATCTCAGCTATGATTCGGTTTCGTCTCAAGGAGGTATTAGCGGAAAAGGAGTTTCGCGATGGGCGTCGTGTGACCTTTGACGAAGTGGCATCAGCAACAGGAATCCACCGCACGACGCTGTCCAAACTCGCCAATCAGCGCGGCTATAATACGACTACCGATGTTCTCGACAAACTCTGCGCCTTCTTCCGCGTCCCTCTTTCCGACCTCGCCGAACACTTGACGGAAGAACTCAAAAGCTGACGACAGAGCCCAAATGCACAGATCGCATGCCCGAAGGGCAGCGATCAAATAACTTCGATCCGAACACCCTACGCTCAACGAAGGCGGGCACATTTTGGTCACAAAATGGTCACAGCGCAGACGGCACCAAAGCTGCGCTTCAATACGTTATTGAAATAACATGGAAATCTGGTCGGGGAAAGAGGATTCGAACCTCCGGCCCCTGCCTCCCGAAGGCAGTGCTCTACCGGGCTGAGCTATTCCCCGACCGATCCGGTGCATGCGCCCGGAGGCGCGGCAACCAGCTTCACCTAGCGGGCGTCTCACATCGCATCAAGCCCGTGCGCCGACGAAAATGCCGTGGAATGTATGCGGTAGCGGCACGCCTGCCCGCCATGTCGCGAGCGGGCCGCCTGCGACGTGCTTGGCATCAAAGATATGCATTTCGGTCGCGCGTGCTTTCAGGTTAAGTGTCGTGCCGACCAACCAGCCATCGCCTTCGCTATCGCCTTTCGGGGCGAAGACAAATTCCTCGACCAGATGTTGGTCACCGAAATCAAAGCGGTCATCGCGGCCGCGCTGCCAGTCCCACTTTCCGACACCATGCGCAAATGGGGTGTCGCGATAGTGCGTGACATGTGTGGTATAGCGGCGCGGGACGCCGGCAAAGCGCTTGTCGACCGTCGGGAATTCGGCAGCGATTTTGCTGGCCAGCATTTCGGTGCGGCCATTCGGGTGGAGCGCAACTTGCGTCAGCATCGGGCGTGGCGCGCGGATATATTCGCCGCGCAGCAAGGCCGATGCAGACGTCTGACCGAATGTGGGATCAGCTTCGAACGCACCATCGAAACGGATCGTACCGTCCTTTTCTTCCCATGCATCGCCGAGGTGGAAAAACGAAAATGCGGGTAGTTCGAAGAGGCGGCGCTTTGTCAGGTCGTCCTTGTCGATGACAAGCACTTGCGTGCCTTGTTCGGGTCGCCAGACCATGCCCGTCGAGAGCGGGAATTTATATTCCTCCTGAAGCCAGGGCTGGAGCACGATCACCAGATGACGCGCGGTCGCGGTGAAGTCGTGGTAATAGCTCGCGCGCGGCAATTTGATGACTTCGGCTTTGTTCAGGCTGCCATCGGCGTTGAGTTTCCAGACGATGCAGCTTGTCCCGCCGCCGCTGCCGATGTTCCAGATGACGCCATCGGGCTGAACACGGGGGTGCGCCAGAAACGGCATGTGCGCGAGGTCGTGACGGAAGGTCTTGAACCCGCGTGTGCCGAGCGTTTCGGGGTCCATCCGCGCGGGTGATCCGGCTTCCCACAGTGCCAGCAATTCGCCGCCTGCCATCAGCATGGATGTGTTGGCCGCATTGCCGTCATCGGGGCTGGACAGCG
>JANOZQ010000165.1:0-8725 GCA_031429555.1 Sphingomonas sp.
GGTCGCGCCACCATCGACGTCGATACGATGCAGGCAATGGCCGCTTCAGCGACCGACATGCTCCGCGCCCAAGGCGTCGACGCTGATGCGCGCCCCATGCGCGGCAACAGCTTGCTCGTGACGACCGAGTTCCTGCCCGCCGACCGGCAGGATGAATTGAGCAAACTCATCAGGCGCGACCTGCCCGCGGTAACCCGCGTGTCGTTCACGACATCAAGCACGCGCGGCGACCGCGATTTGCAATATTTCTTTTCGGGCGGCGTTTTCGGGCTCGCCACATTTGTCGATGGCACCCCCGGCTATATTGTGACTGCAGATGGCACGCACTGGTTCGCCGGTTCACAGGTGCCCACCGGCCACAAAATCCTCAGCATTGGCAACGGTCGCGCCAGTTTCGAACGCGATGGCCGCATCGAGGAACTCATATTGGGCACGGCATCTCCGCCCGCCCCCACTGCTGACACTTCATTACCAACGACAACTGAACCCAACGGAAGGAAAGCATCATGACAGACCCGATTTCGAACACTTCACTCGGCAACATGGCCGCGGCACCAAGCATGAGTGACTTTAACACGAAATCAAAAAACTGGTTCGAGGCGTTCGCCGGCGCCTGGGGCAAGGCACTCGACGCGCAAGCCGACGTCATTGTCGCGCAATCTGATGCACTGTCCGCGGGCGGCGACAAGCCTTCTGACATCACCAAGCTGAGCGCTGAATCAATGCGGATGAGCTTTATGGCGAACAGCTCGCACACCTCGCTCGACAGCGTTTCGAAAGCGCTCGAAACGATGGCACGGAAGGGTTAATCGATGGCGATTGACCCGATTGGCGCGGTGGCCGCGCAGTCGCTGAATGCGAAATCGACCGGCGCGCGCCCTGTCGATCTCGCGCCGCCCGGTGGCTCTGGCGGCGGCTCGCCGCAGCTTGAGGCCCGCTTCCATCAGTCGCTTGCCCGCGTCGGCGGAATCGAAGCACTGACGCCTTCCGGCAGTGTTCCGCCGGCAATCAAGGGCATGTTCAATGCGCTTGACCAGGTCAATGTGCAGGCGAAATCAGTGTCGGACTATGCCGCGTCCGCCGAAGCCAGCGGCGGGCAACTGACGCCGGGCGAGATCGTCCAGCTTACAATGAAGTGCCAGGAATTCATGTTTCAGGCGCAGCTGACATCGAACATCGCCAACCGCAGTTCGGACGGCGTCCAGCAATTGTTCAAACAGCAATGACCGCTCGGTTTGTCCCGCACGCAGCACTGCTTGCACTCCTCCTGCTTAGCGGCTGCGGCGAGCAGGAGGTTTATGGCAAGCTGACCGAAACCAGTGCGAACGAAATGATTGCCGTGCTGTCGCAAAGCGGGATCAAGGCGTCAAAAGTCGCGGGCGAGAAGGAAAACTGGAGCATAACCGTCAGCGCAGACGATTTCGCGCGCGCGGTCGAAACTTTGCGCGCGCAAGGGTTACCGCACGAAAATTATGACTCGCTGGGGACCGTATTCAAAAAGGAAGGCTTTACCTCCACCCCGCTCGAGGAACGCGCAAGGTTGATCTATGGACTGTCGCAGGAGTTAAGCCGCACGATCAGCGAAATCGACGGCGTGGTTCAGGCACGAGTGCACCTGACCATGCCCGAAGCCGATCCACTGTCGCGCGAAGCCAAGCCATCTGCGGCGTCGGTGTTCGTCAAATATCGCACTGGTTTCGATTTGCGTAGCCAGACAGCGGCGATCAAGGCCCTGGTGACGAACGGGATCGACGGCCTGACCTATGACCGCGTCTCGGTCGTCATGGTTCCTGCGCAATCTCTGCCTGCGGTAACAACGGCCCAAAACAGCATCGAGCTGGGTACGCTGGGTCGCATCTTTGCGGGGCTGGCAGCGGCAGCCTTACTCCTGTTCGCCGGTCGCGCCTTGATCAGGTCGCGGCGCAAGGCAGGATTGCCCGTGTCGCTGAAGCCCAAATGAGTGAACGCATCGTCCGACGCGCGGCCCAGCAAGCGACGCTTGGTGTGACCGATACCCGCGGCGCGCGCTTTGCACAGGCGTGGACGGGTGTGAAGGGGCCCGACTTCGCCGATATGGCAGTCGTTCCGCGCTGGCTGATGCTCGAACCCAATCTACAATCACGCGTTGCCCAGGCTGTCGGTTTGATGCGACACCGTCGCGCAATTGCCCGCGAACTATCAGGCCCGCGTCTCGCGATTCTTGCCGATGAGGTTGGCGAGGATTTGCTTGATGCTGTTTGCGCAAATGAGGCGGGTAACGGGCCAATGAACGACACGCCCCTGCCCCGCCCCGATCTTATTGCCAGCGAGGGGTGGATAGTGATGCACCGCGGACTGCCGACGGTCTTTGCCACACGTTTTCCCGGCGCGGCAAACGATCCAGCGGCGCGCGCTTTGTCTGAACACGCGGTCGATATGGTGCTCGCGCTATGAGTTTCCACCTCGCTTACGCCAGCGACACTGCCTTGCTCGGCAGCACGAAAGCTGTGATCAAACGGAATGACCGCGTGGCGTTCGGTGATGCGCTGACATTACTTCGCGAGACAACAGTGCTGCGTGATCAGACGCGCGACGAAGCAGCCCGTGCCCGCGACGCGGCACGGTTGGAAGGTCTGTCTGAAGCGCTTAATGCGGCTGGCGAAACCATAACCAACGGCCTCGCCGAAATCGCCCGCGCCGTCGATTCCCACGCGGAAATGCGCCGCGCCGATATTGCGGAAGCTGCCTTTGCTGCTGCCCGAGCGATCATAGGAGATTTTGACGATAGCGATGTCATGCAGCGGATTATTGACCGTAGCATTGCGCGGCTCGATGGTGACAAGCCAATGTCTGTCGAAGTTGCGCCCGCGATGGTCGAGCGGCTTGCCGCACATCTTGCCAGTCACAAAAATGTGACAATCGCCGCAAACCCCGAATTCGGCCCAACCGATTGCCGCATTCTGTCACCATCGGGTCAGATCGTGGCGAGCCTTTCGGTTCAGTTCGATGCGCTCGCCGCGCGCTGGGGGTTGTAACAATGCGTTCCGACAGCCTTTCGCTGATCCGCGCGCTCGACAGTGCACCGATGTTCGAACAGCGCGGCCGGATCGTTGGCGCGCTCGGCACGACATTGCGCGTCACCGGCGTCCGCGCCCGGATCGGCGAGAATTGCGAGATCATCGATCCCGAAACCGACTTTCGCCTCTGGGCCGAAGTTGTCGGCTTATCCGATGGCGACGCGATCCTGACGCCGCTCGGCGACATCCGCGGACTCAGCCTCGCAAGCGAAGTGATATTGCGCAGTGGTGAAGACCGCACGCCTTATGGCCTGCATCTTCTCGGTCGTGTCCTTGATGCGCGGCTGCAACCGCTCGATGATTATGGTCCCGTCCGCCGCACACCTGACCGGCCCATCCATGCTGATGCGCCAAACCCGATGGAACGCGCGCCGGTCGATACCGCAATGGAAACGGGCATCCGCGCAATCGACGGGCTGATGACAGTCGGCATCGGCCAGCGCATCGGCATTTTCGCAAGCGCCGGCGGCGGCAAAAGCACGCTTCTTGCCAATCTTGCGCGGCATGCCAAAGCCGATGCCATTGTCATCGCCATGATCGGCGAACGCGGTCGCGAAGTGCGCGAATTTGTCGAGGATGCGTTGGGGCCGGAAGGGTTGGCGCGTTCTGTCGTCATCGTCTCGACATCGGATCGTCCGGCGATGGAGCGCGTCCGCGCCGCGCATATCGCAACTGCCATCGCCGAAGGATTGCGCGAGGAAGGCAAGCACGTTCTCCTCTTGATGGACAGCGTCACCCGCTTTGCCCGAGCGCTGCGCGAGATCGGGCTGGCAGCCGGCGAACCGGCCGTGCGGCGCGGCTTTCCGCCATCGGTCTTCGCCGAACTCCCGCGCTTGTTCGAGCGTGCAGGATCATCGGCAAAGGGTGCAATTACAGGCATATATACGGTCCTGCTTGAAGACGAAGAAGGCGATCCGATCGGCGAGGAAGTACGCTCGTTGCTCGATGGCCATATCCACCTTTCGCGCAAACTCGCAGCAAAAGGGCACTATCCCGCTATCGATGTGCTTGGCAGCCTATCGCGGCTGTTCCCCAAGCTCGCAGCCCGTCCGCAGCAGCGCGCTGCCGAAAGGGTGCGTTCGATGCTGGCCAAGCTCGACGAAATCGACCTCCTGATCCAGATGGGCGAATATGCGCCGGGCCGTGACATGCTGGCGGACCGCGCCATCGACGAACGCGACGCCATCAACGCCTATTTGCGTCAGGACAATGATGACCATACGCCGCTGAGCCACAGCGTTGCCAAACTCCGCGCCTTCGGAATCGATGATGGCGGATAAGCATGGCATCATCCGGCTGACAAGAGTTGCTCACGTCCGCGGACTGAGATTGGCGCGAGCCGCCGAGGAAGCACAGCGCGCCCATGAAGCCGCAGTCGCAACACATGCGATTGCGATGGAATATTTAGACCGGCAGCAAGATTTGGTCTGTGAGGCGCGCGCCATGTTCGCCCGCGATCCAGCCTGCCCGCAAGGCAAGCTGTGGTTGGACCATAGCATGACACAAATGGGTGTCCGCGCCGAAGCTGTGGTCGATGCCGAAGCCAATGTCGAAATTGCCGAGGCGGACCGCGTCGAAGCCGTCCGCGCGGTTGCCCGCCATCAGGCGCGCAGCGAGCGGATTGGCGACCACCATAAAACCCTGCTCCGCGCCGACCGTTTGCAGGCCGAATCCCTTGCCGAGCTTGATGCCCCCGCAATGGCGCGGACGGTGGCCCTGTGATGAAAAGCGAGACTGCGATTTCGCCAAAAGCCGTGCTTACGCAGGCGAAGAAGGAGGAGCGCATCGCGCCATCCGATCTTGGGTTCAGGAAACGGCTGTTTGCCGATGCCCTAAACAAAGCAGCATCCAAACCGACTCTGCTCCGCCACAAGCTCGCCGAGGATCAGCCTGTCGGTGCGCTGTTAACGACGCCTGTCACCTATGCTGCCGCAGCGATAGCACCGACTGCGGCAACCGCTTCAACCGATGCCGCATTCGCTGCACATATCGAGCGGATTGCCGCCGCCATTGCTGAAGTGGCAGCGGGCGGCGCAAAGGCCGATGTCCATCTGACACTACCAGCGGGGCCGACAAGGATCGACGGTGCCGTCATCGGACGCGACGCTTTGGGCCAGATCCATATCGTCCTGACCACCGCGTCCGCGATTGCGCCCGCAACGGCGGCGCAACTACAGAATCAGCTGACCGAGCGCCTCCTGCGCCGCGACATCCGCGTTGCAAAAATGGGGCTTCAACGCGTTAGCCGCCGCGAATCAGAAGCTTAGTTCGAGCGTCCGATGTTCGGCAGCACGAACCTGCCCGCGCTCGACAGCCGCTGCTTCATCGGCATGGCGCGCCCAAGACCGGCGAATATCGGCAGCACGTGCGACATCACTCGGATCCTGTCGCAGCAATTCACTGGTCATCGTGCGCGATGACAGCGACATCATCGTGCTGATCATGCCCCACGACATAAATCGTGAAATGAGCGTACGAAATTCGTCGAGGCTCATCAAAGTACTGCCCGGACCGAAGGCCCCGCCGACAGCCGTTGCGTTTAGGAGTTCCTGCGTCACCGCAACACCATATTCATCGGCCCATCCGGTCAATGTATCACGTTCAATTACCAAGCCGTCTCGGGTATCCTCGTCGATGTTATGGCCGTCATTACTTTGCGCAACGGCCAGATCGCCGCCGGTGTCCGACGATACGCCCGTGATCACCATCGCACGTTCGTCTTTTGTGACAGTCAACTTGTCGAGGCGATATATGTCCATTGCTTTCGCATCGGGCACTGTTTCCAACGTGATTTTGGCACCATTTCCAAGAATTACGCTTGTCGTGCCCCAGAACCGTGCGGCCTCGGCACCGTCAAGCTGTATCTGCGCAGCGCCCCAGATGCGGACGCTTTCCTTTGTGCCGGCATGCGCGACGAAAACCGCGGACTCGAACTCATCGACTGACATCCAATATCCATCGGTGAGGTCAAAAGAGATACCGCCGATGGATTGGCCCAAAATCGTAAAGCCCCCGATCCCGGAAATTTTTGGCTTGTCGTAAAGGACCACATCAACCGTCACAGGCAATACCGCTGCTGCCATAACAGGCGCGGCAATCGGATGCGTCAGAACACTGTCCATGATCACTGATGGGCCCGCGTCGGGTTCAAGGGGTATGAAAATCGCTGGTGACACCCCAACGCCGCTGATCATCGCCCGTTCCCCTGCAACCGCAAGACAGCATCATCGATCGTCGCGACTGCGCGTTCGACATCCGATCCGGTGCCCTCTGCGCTGGCCGCGCCTGAAATCGCCGACACCAGCCGCTCCAGCGACCGACTTTCCGGCCGCGCCGCCACCAACGTTGCGCCTTCACGAACGAATTCATGGAGCGCGCGGGCGACATCGCCGCGTTCTTTCGGGCCACCGCCAAGGTCATTGGTCAGTGCGGCTGCCATGTCCTCGACCCCGTACGCGTCGCTTGCCGTTCCACCGGTGTAGCGGCCCCGCGCATCAACACTGGCCAGTCCGAGTTCAGCCGTCATTGCGGTCGCGACCCGACCCGCGACCTGCGTCATCGCCTGTGCCGCCGCAGCCGCTGGTCCGCCTTTCGCAGAACCGACGCCGCGCAATGATACCGCACCACGGCGACCAACATTAACGGGGGGTAGCACAGTCGTTTTCGCTCCGGATTATGTGACGTTTCAACGACTCGTATAGCGCGTTCTGTGTCACCGCGCCCTAAGCGATTCGTTTAGGGCAAAACGATTATTTTCAGCGACGAACAGCGGCGTAGCTGCGCATTTGCGTTGCAAAACGGCCATTTCCTGATTTTGCAAGCAAGGCAAACGCTGTTTTGCCGTAACGCTTGCTCGCGAACAGGGCAGCCGCTTGTTCGGGAACAAATGGGTCAGCACCTGGATGCGTCGACAGACACGCAAGTTGCGCCACGATGGTCTTGAGTGTCGTCGGCGGAATTGTCTCAAGCTCAACGCGCGATGGATCGACCAATCGGGGCGGATAACCTTTTTCAAATGCCGCAATCAGCGCATCTGCACGCTGTTGTTGCGCGCCGGTTGGTGCATTTTTCGAGCCCACAAACGGCGTGCAGCGTAGGGCGGGCGTATAATCGATAATTTTGGTCGTCGCCATCGCAGCCGATGTAACCGTCACCAACAAAAAACCGGTAATCGACATCCTAATCACCGCTGCATTGCCGCCAGAACAGCAACACGGTCATAAACGCTGTCAAGATAGCAGCTATCAATCATGATAAGCGCTAGCGTTCCGCCTTCATTCTCCTTACCCGCAGCATCACATTTGCGTTTGCGCATGGCAATCCAGTTGCGCTCTGACAGGCGCAGCGCGTTGGCTTTTGCCTTGGGTAGCGAACGCATCAGCGATCTATAGCGTTGGTTGAGCTCGGCATCGAGCCGTTCGTATTCCGCACTGGTGCAGTTACGGATGGCAACCGTCACGCCACTGCTATTCCGCGAACAAGCCTTAAAAGTTGCTGAATATTGCCGGTCCGGCGTTGCAGTCACAGCAGCCGTTGTTGCCGCAAGCAGTATCAAAAACATGAAATACCAATCATCGCCCAAGCATGTTTAGCGCCTGTGCCCGTTCATTGACATAGCGTTCGATCAGCGAGGCGCGCGTTGCCGATGGCAGGTCGATCCGGTTCACATAAGCGACGCGGTCATCGTAAAGCCGGTTGATCACAGCGCGCCCGTCGCCAAGCTGGCCATTTGCTTTCAACGTGTTGATCGAGCCGGTGATGATCTGGACGGCGCGGCCATGCTGGACACCCATCGACCAGACAGCATCACGGACGGCGGCGGGCATTGTGTTCAAGTCAACGCCCGTGTTTTCCTTCACGGCCTCAACGACCCGGTCATATTTGGTGCGCTGGATGAAATCATGTTGGGCGTTGAAAAAGGCTTCGGGTTCGCGTGTGGCGATTTCGCGCCATTTCGCTTCGAATCGCCCCGCGACCGTTGGATCCATGCCGCGGAAATCAGGTGCCCAGCGTGCGCCTTCGGCCCGTAGGAACTGGTTGAGTGTCCCGGTCTGGGACGCAAGCTGGTAAGCACCATAGGACTTACCGCCGGGGTCACCGCGTCCGCTTGAGACCACGCCAGCTGCCGCCTGATATTGCGAAGGCCGCTTACCCGTTTCATAGACCATCGACAGATCACCGAGCCGGCCCGCCTGCTGCCCTCCCGTTGTTGTCGTTGTTGCGGGTCGCTGAGCCGTGCCCGCATCGGGCTTCACATATACACCGATCAACACACGACCCCGCCCTTCAAGCCCATTATCGGCTGGGCCCGTTCGGGCACGCGGCGAGAAATAGTCGCTGGCAAAGCCGTTGGCCGTGCGTATTTCGATATGACCATAGCGCGCATTGCGGTCCGCTGCGCCGGGCGCTGCGCCATAAACCAATACGGCCCCCACCGGCGCATCATAGGCCGAGCGGATTCCCGAGCCTGGCGTCAGGATATTCGTAAATCCGCGCGCTTCGAGTGCCGGACCCGCATCTTTGGCGGCAACGCCGGGAATATAATCACTGACGACTCCTGCGCGCAGCAACGCTTCTTTGACGAAACGGTAGCAACTTCCGCTCGATGCGCGATTCGCAACGCGCGTTTCGGCCGTTTCCGATGCACGGACGGACGCTGCGCCGGGATC